>JAHRVB010000187.1 GCA_019090895.1 Kangiellaceae bacterium | reverse complement strand
GAGCGCAATAAAATAATTTATCATTTATTGCGGAATGCTTATGAGAACTTTCGTTCGAGTGCTTTATTTTCTTTATCAACCATTTCTCGATTATCCTTAAAACATCAAAATAGTATCGACTCATTTGGAAATATAGATGATATAGACGTTATCTACCTTGATCCTATGTTTCCTGAAAGGAAAAAATCGGCATTGGTAAAAAAAGAAATGCGGCTTTTTAAGCGAGTAGCTGGTGAGGATCTCGACTCGGATCAGTTGATGGGGGAAGCGATTGAAACCGGCGTTGCACGAATTGTAGTTAAGCGGCCGAAAGGAGCGCCTTATCTCGCACAAAAAAGACCGAACCATGAAATTAAAGGAAAAAAATTTCGTTACGATGTCTATCTACGATAGCGATATCTTGACTCTTTTGAAAACCACTTAGCACTCGAGTAGCACAATGGAATTTATTTCAATTAGCTAACGCTATTGTTCCTTTGATAGAAAGAGTTGAAAATCTGGAAAATTCTCACAGCTGTACGAAGAACAATCACAGCGAATGTATGCAGATAAATTAGGACTTGAAAATCATAACGGTGCCGCGGATTCAACGTTTTTTAACAAGTTATTTGAAGTCATGCCACTGACAGAAACGGATATGACGAGTTTTTTTAGAAAATTAAATCATATTAATCATGCCATTTGTACAAGTGAAGTAGGTCTTTTAAAATTAGTCGAATCAGCCTTTTACGATGAAAAGAACTCTACCAGTCTTACGCCGAACAATTCATACAATAGCTAAAAGACTACATCCAGCGACTTAAACTGCAAGCCGATTTTTCCGGTGAACGAATCAAAATGATGAACAGTGCGGACCCTAAGTACATACCGAGGAATTATTTGGTACAAATTGCGATAGAGAAAGCTGAAGAGGGTGATTACTCTGAAATCAAAAAATTACAAAGAATCATTAAAAATCCGTATGAAGAGCAACCAGAGAACGAAAGTTATGCAAAGAGAAGACCTGATTGGACGAGAGATAAAGCCGGTTGTTCAATGTTATCATGTAGTTCTTGATACTTTATTTGGTGTCGAAATTTAAAGGGAATAACTGATGGAAATTATCCGGTCGTCAAATTTTACCGCTGATAGGGCTTGGGGAGCTAAAAATATAGCATGCATTAATGGCGTAACGACTCGGTTGCATTGGACAGATAAACCTTACGAATGGCATGTTAATGATGGCGAAGAAGTATTTGTTGTATTGCATGGTCATGTAGACATGTATTATAAAGTTGATGGGGAAGAGTTGTCGACCCGGCTTGATAGCGGTGATATTTTTTTTGCGTCAAAAGGAACCGAGCACGTTGCACATCCGATTGGTGAAGCACGAATATTGGTGGTAGAAAAAGAAGGAAGTATTTGATTTTAAAGGGGAGGGAGGAGATTCAAGAATGACAGGGCGGTTCCATCTATCTAGATTACTTGAGCTTCAGCAACTGGTAGTAAAACCGACTGGTTTTCTTTGATTTGATAACTTGCCAATGATCAGGGTATTCAGGTTCTTTTTGTGCGGCTTCTTGTTCCACATAAACTAACGCATTGGGGAATAAATGTGGAATAGTCTTTTCGAGTGTTGATTGTAAAAGACCTTTATCATACGGAGGATCAAGAAATACTAGATCAAATTTCAAAAGATTATTTTTTAAAAAGTCTTCGGCAGTTTGGTTAATTACCGAAGAGTTATCAATTGACAGTAAATTAATATTTTTCTTCAATCCTTTAGTTGCTTTAAGACTTGAATCCACAAGTACTATCGAAGATGCACCTCTCGAAATGGCTTCGATACCAAAAGCCCCGCTCCCAGCAAACAAATCCAAACAATTCGATTGAACGATATGAGATGCCAACCAGTTAAATGCTGTTTCTCGAATTCGGTCCAAAGTTGGTCTAAGTCCCTCACCATTGGAAAAAGTGATCTTACGACCTCTCATTTTACCGCCAATTATTCGAACGCTGCCTTCTTGGTTAGGGCTGTTTTTGCGCTGGTCTGACTTAGATTGCTTCATTAATATCTAAAAAATATGGAATTGTATTCGGCTATGATAACTCAGTTATGTTTAAAAATCTTTAGCTAGAAAGCGACTCTATATTAATACGGTCTAAGCTCATTTTTTTTTATTCAATATATTATTTGGCTTGAGTTTTATGGCGTTGTTATGTCGGTGAGTAGTTAGCTTTTTTAATTATCTAATCTATAGTTATAATAAGTCCTCTGATAATTGGTATTCAAATATGCAGTTGGTTCCTGTTTTAGAAATTAGACACGGAAAGAGTGTTCATACGGAACCAAAAAATGCGTTTGCCAATCATGTGGTCAGTGAAGACCCTTTAGATATAATCGGCAAGTGGGTAGAATCTGGTATTAAGAGAATCCATTATGTCGATGTTGATGCAATCGATGCCGGGGAACCATGCAACGTTGATTTGTTACCCAAAATCAAAAAGTGTCACCCCGACCTATGTATTCAGGTTGTAGGTGGGATCAAAGATATTGACTCTGCATTTATATGGATTGATGCTGGGGCTGACTTTCTGGTATTAACGAGTAAAGCCATTAGACGTAAGGATCTTTTGTCTGACATTTGTGTCGAATTTCCTGGAAAGGTAATGGTTGAAATAGATAGTCGAAAAGCGGAAGGTAGCGATAGTTCAGAGATCGATTCACAGATGATTGAAACGGCCGAGCGATTGGAGGAAGAGGGCGTTGGAGGTTTGGTGGTTACAGAAGTGCCGAATCAGGGGCATGTAACCACTGAAAATTTATTAAGTGTCGGAAAGTTTTCTCAAAATGTTGAATTGCCTATTTTTGCCAACGGTGGTATTGATAAATTAGAAGATTTAGAGGAATTGCTAAAAAGCCAGACCGACAAATTGAATGGAATAATCATTGGTAAGGTAATTCATAACGAGACGTTTTGTCTCAATACCGCACTGAAAATGTTAAATCAGCATCAATTAACATAATAAGTTGTTAACTCATTTGGATAGATTTTGATCACCAAGAATGGGGCAATGTCTTATGTATAGTAATGCCACTTGAATCTTGGCTAATATAACCACCAGCTCTTAAATCTTTCAAAATTCTCGCAACCATTTCCCTTGATGCACCTACTCGATTGGCAATATTTTGTTGAGTGAGTTTTTCAGGTATAACTCGCACCTCGCCTTTTGCTATAGATAAGTTGAGGAAAGTCACCGCAATTCGTTGGTAAACGTCCATCAACCCTAATTGTCGAATCGTTTCAGTAGCATCAATTAAACGAGTTGAGAGATTTTCTATAAGAGCAACAGAAAAAGCGGGATATGAAGTGAGACAATGTTTAAAATCGAATTCTTGCATCACTCCAATCTTGCAGTCGGTCACTGTTATGATTGATGCAGTTCTCGGTATTGACTTTATCAGCCCTAGTTCCCCAAAGAATTCACCGGGATTATGCATATTAATGATGATTTCTTTACCGGTATTATCATTAAGATAAACTTTAACTTTGCCTTCCAGTAGAAAATATAAGCTATGGGAGTCATCACCTTCTGTAATTATCTGGGTTTTCTTGCGAAAATTTCGAGAATGTACGTGGGATAAAACTCTGTCGACCTCTTGTTTTTCAAGATAATTAAAAAGATCGAATTCTGATAATTCAAACATACTAGCCCTAGGGATTTCGCAGATACGGTAGTTTACGTCATATAATAGTAACTATGCTAACCTATGAGTGTAAATAATACACAGAAAATATGCACAGCAGTTACATTCCTATTGATCCATTTAACCTATACTAGTTTTAGCTAGAGGTCTGTAATCTAAAGGGATTCGACTCTATTTGCGGTGTTGCACAGGACTAAGTTACTATGTCATACTTGACTCCTCGTTTTCCAAGTACGCTCTTGTTTTTAGTGACCTTCGTTAGTTCAGGTGTCCAATATCAAGGTCTGTAACAGAATTATTATCAGTTAGATTGTACCGTTAAGGACATCATTTGCTAACGACTAGCGAAATTTTGTTTCGAGTATTGATTGTTCTTGCGTTGGGTTTATTTGTAACAGATACCGGAGCCGCAAGACAAAAAGAATCTGGAAATCAAAATAATATCTACATCACTGAGTGGGCAAGGTTAAAACACCAGGCTGAACTAGGTGATCCCGATGCGCTGTTTAGCTTGGGCAATTATTACTATAAACCTCCTCGTGGTAGTAGTTTCAGAAGAAATCTAAAAAAGTCTGCAGAGTATTATTTCCAAGCCGGCATCAGGCAAAATGCAGCTGCTCAATATAATCTAGCACTAATGCTTCATGGTGGGTTAGGTGTCAATAAAAACCTGGTTGAGTCCTATGTATGGTTTAAACTAGCATCGGTTAATCCCAGCCCTGTTGCGAAACATGTCAATCAGGTTTCGGCTGAAGCAGCTGCAACTCTAAAAGATGAAATGTCGACAGATGAAATATTAATAGCGGATCAAAAACTCGCTTTTTATAATCAAATCATGTCCGAAAAACGATATAGAATGGCTAAATTTCCAGAATAATCAATGTTTCTTTTTGAATTGATAGATAGTATTGACTACTGAACCTATAGCAACAATGATGGCTCCGAGAATAAATAACTGAAGCATTATTAGTTCTTCCATCAATAGCAGGTTTGAGAAGTAATTGGCCAAAGCGATTCCAATGGTAATAAATCCCAATATATACAAATACAGTGCTAACTTCGGAATTTTCTTAAATATGATTTTCACTGCCAGTCACTAATCCCATCAATCTTCTATTGTACCAAGAATGAATGATTGACCAGCAGATTGAATTTGTATTTGTTGAACATTACCTTTCGCTACTACATCAGCCTGATCAATTAATCGATAATAGCAACTGCGGCTAAATGAAGCGTAAAGATTTCTTCTGATGTTTATGATTGGAAGTGATTGTTCTTCAAACTTTGAAAATTTTAATTGATCATCAGCATTTAACAATACTTGATTATCGCATTGGTCAGTGAATAAATAACAGCTTTGTCCTGCTTCCTTAATGATGTCGAAATCAATTATAACAAATGGTTGCCAGCAAACTTCCATTTTTACTTTTTCGGCAGGAGTGACTAAGAAATAATCATCTCGTTGTCTAAGTAAAATGGTAGAAAATAGTTTGAAAAGGCGTTTTCGACCGATAGGTGTTTTGTTATGCAGCCACTGGCCATCTGATTTAATGGTGATATCTATTTCGCCACAATAAGGCGGATTCCAATCTTCGACTGGAGGCAGTTGGCCGTCATTGGTGTTAGTGTGGGACAACAATGAATTAACAATGGTGTCGGTCGAGTTCACTGTTTTATCCTTTTTTAATCCAATATTGATAGGGTAGCTGCTGTGTGTCGCTTGCGATTAACTGGTGTTCCATAAATTCGCAGAAACTTGGGATGTCTCTTTTAGTTGATGGGTCATCTGCGAGCACTTTAAGAATCTCACCAGAAGTCATAGCGCGAATCGATTTTCGAATCATCATAACCGGTTCAGGGCAGCGTAGACCTTCTACTTGTAACAGCTGATCTTCAGCGATATCGGTATTTTCAGCCACCTAAATTACCTTCACAAAAACTGCAAGACGATAGTACGAAAATCCCAAAAGTTAATTTCCTGTGAAAGCTTGTTTTGAGCATGAAAGTACTAATCTTATGGCTCGTTATCGCCGATCAGGTCTTCTCTTTGGTCTGCTCTTATTATAAGAGCGTGGTTTGCTTTCTGGAATTTTTATTTCTGGTAATAATTCTGCCGATACATCTTCGGTGGGTATTGCATGAGCTATATATTTTTCAATCGCCGGTAAATTGAAGGCAGCATCTTCGCACGCAAATGATATTGCTACACCGCTTGCTCCAGCTCTCGCAGTCCGACCAATTCGATGTACATAGTCTTCTGCATCGTCGGGTAGGTCAAAGTTAAAAACATGGCTGACTTTGTCAATATGTAGTCCGCGAGCTGCGACATCGGTGGCTATTAGAATATCGATTTTTCCTGCTTTTAGTTCATCGAGTAATCGCATTCTTTTTTTCTGTTGAACGTCGCCCGTTAATAATCCTGCGTTATAACCATTACTCTTCAAACATAACCATACTTGTTCTGCTTTGCGCTTAGTATTAGTAAAGACTATCGACTTACTGGGTTCTTGTTGTTGCATCAGTCCGACCAACAGGGGGAGTTTTTCTTGATTACTTGGATAAAAAAGCAACTCTTCAATTTTACCGGCTGTGACTTCATCGGGTTCTACATGAATGTGAGTCGGAGTATTCATATGTTCATAAGCGAGCTCTTTTACCCGATTAGATAATGTAGCAGAAAAAAGCATATTGAGCCGTTCACTCGGATTTGGCATACTGCGGAAGAAGTAGCGAATATCATCAATAAACCCAAGATCAAACATTCGATCGGCTTCATCTAGTACCACGCAATCTAAGCTATAAAAGCTATATACACTTTGATTCAAATAATCTTTCAAACGTCCCACCGTTCCGATAAGTACATCCACACCAGCAGCGATCGAATCCCGTTGTTTTGCGTAATCAGCGCCACCAAAGGCGACTTCGATCTTTAGATCGGTGAATTTAGCAAGGGTCTTAGCATCTTCGTATATTTGAATGACTAACTCTCTGGTAGGGGCTATGATGAAGGCTCTAGGCTCATTTTCTCTTCTATCTTCAACTGCCGGCAAGGTTAATAACTCATGAAGTGACGCTAGCAAAAACGCATTGGTCTTTCCGGTCCCCGTTTGTGCTTGCCCAGCAACATCTTTGCCGGACATCAATAATGGAATCGCTTCTGCTTGAATAGGGGTCGCATACTCATAGCCCAACTCATTAAGAGATTGTAACAATTTAGGGTGTAACCCCATTGAGTCAAAGCGAGTCTGTGATAAATGGGTAACCATATGTGATGATCTGCCTTCGGTATTGCAATTTTTAATTTGCCAAGATTGATGGCAAAAAGTGACTTTTTGCTTTCTCTGGTTGCAACTTGTGTTAGCAAGCTGCAAAATAGAGCGAATGTCTTCAATTGTTGATCAAACTCGGGCTGCCTAGCAGTTATCCGACCTTGGCACGAAAAACAGATAGTAGCATTAAAGTAGCGATATCGATACTAATTGAAAATACTCTAATATAGAGCGATTCATAGACCGGAGAATAAAACAAATGAGCGAGCAAGTTATTCATTTAACTGATGATAGTTTTGAAGCTGAAGTACTTAAATCTGAAATCCCTGTATTAGTCGATTTTTGGGCAGAGTGGTGCGGACCGTGCAAAATGATTGCACCGATTCTTGATGAGTTATCAACCGAGTATGCGGGTAAAATCAAAATTGCCAAACTTAATATTGACGAGAATCAAGCAACGGCACCCCAGTATGGCGTTCGAGGAATTCCAACACTGATATTGGTTAAGAATGGTAGTGTTGAAGCACAACAAGTTGGGGCAGTGAGCAAATCTCAACTTGCAGCATTTATTGATAGCAATATATAAATTTGGTTGCGAAGTTTCAGTTTGATAGAGTATTGAACTGAAACGACCACTTTATTTTCTATAATTATTCTCTCTATTAGCCAAGAATCGATCAAATCGTTATTTTATATCGTTTTTCTCGGTAAAATTACACCTCACTAGTGAAAAACTGGACAACAAATAAATTTAGTGCTATTTTTCAGTCAGTCGCTTGTTTCGAGCCATTCTCCGAACCGGATAAATTAATCAAGTTTAAATTGCACTAACGTTATCAACTTTGTCGAAAATGTGTGCTCGGGTCGATTTTCAGCTTAAATAGGCAAAACGTTCAAGAATACAAATAATGAGAAAATCGACAGGATTTTAATTCTGACACTCTTTTTATTATCTGCAGTCAGTTTTAATGATGGGCAAAAAATAATCAAAGTATTTAGGCCAAACAAGGTCGCCTCATTTCTTAAATAAAGATTCCCTTATTCAATAAATAAAGTATTTAAATCAATAAATATTCTAACCAACAAGTACCTCCTATGAATTTATCAGAAATCAAATTACTATCGGTAACAAAACTCGCCCAAATGGCTAAAGACGCCGGCTTAGATGATGTTGCCCGAATGAGAAAACAGGATATCATTTTTGCTATCCTTAAGGCGCATGCAAAAAGTGGCGAAGATATATTCGGCGACGGTGTGTTAGAAATTCTTCCTGATGGATTTGGATTCCTTAGAAATGCTAATTCCTCTTATTTAGCAGGACCTGACGATATCTATGTGTCACCTAGCCAAATCCGCAGGTTTAGCCTTAGAACTGGCGACACTATTTCCGGTAAAATTCGCCCGCCCAAACACGGTGAAAGATATTTTGCGCTATTGAAAATTAGAGAAATCAATTTTGATAGCCCTGAAAATGCAAAAAACAAAATATTATTTGAAAACCTAACGCCATTACATCCCGACGAAAGAATGGTAATAGAGCGCGGTAACGGTTCTAGTGAAGATATAACGGCAAGAATTATTGATTTAGCTTCACCTATCGGTAAGGGGCAACGGGGTTTACTAGTTTCTCCTCCGAAAGCTGGTAAAACGATGATGATGCAAAATATTGCTCAATCGATCACCGCAAACAATCCTGATTGCTTGCTCATTGTTTTATTAATCGATGAGAGACCTGAAGAAGTCACAGAAATGGAACGCTCAGTAAGGGGCGAAGTCGTAGCTTCCACCTTTGACGAACCCGCAAGTCGACACGTTCAAGTGGCTGAAATGGTGATTGAAAAAGCCAAACGATTGGTTGAGCATAAGAAGGACGTTATTATTTTACTCGACTCAATTACCCGATTGGCTCGAGCATACAACACTGTTGTTCCCTCGTCAGGTAAAGTGTTAACCGGTGGTGTCGATGCTAACGCTTTGCAGAGACCGAAACGCTTTTTTGGTGCTGCGAGAAATATTGAAGAGGGTGGTAGCTTGACTATCATCGCTACAGCGCTTGTTGATACGGGCTCGAAGATGGACGAAGTTATTTACGAAGAATTTAAAGGTACGGGTAATTTGGAATTACATCTTGATCGTAAAATCGCTGAAAAAAGAGTATTTCCTGCTATTAATTTCAATCGTAGTGGTACAAGAAAAGAAGATTTACTCACGACTGCAGAAGAGCTTCAAAAAATGTGGATTCTAAGAAAGATACTTCATCCAATGCAAGAGATAGAAGCGATGGAATTCTTAATTGATAAATTAGCGATGACAAAAACTAATGATGAGTTTTTCAATTCAATGAAGCAACGCGGTAAGAACTAACTCAGTTTTGTTTTCGCATTGGTATTTTTTTGAATAAGGTGAAAACAGCCCACCATGTTAAATCCGACAGTTAAGTATAAAGATTTAAGGGAGTTTCTCGACTTCCTTGAATCAAAAGGTGATCTGAAAAGAATTCAATACCCCGTCGATCCAAATTTAGAAATGACTGAAATTTCGGACCGTGTTCTTCGAATGGATGGTCCAGCACTTTTATTCGAAAACCCTGTTGGTTTTGATACCCCAGTATTAACTAATTTATTCGGCTCTCCACGACGAGTGGCCGAAGCGATGGGCTGCGATGATGTATCGCAGCTTAGAGAAGTCGGAAAGTTATTGGCGTTCTTAAAAGAACCTGAACCGCCTGCTAGTTTAAAAGATGCCTGGGATAAAGCACCTATTTTTAAAAAAGTGCTTAATATGGCTGCGAAAGAAGTTAAAAAACCTGCTTGCCAAGAAGTCGTCTTGCAAGGTGAAGAAGTCAACCTTTCTAAATTACCAATTCAAACATGCTGGCCTGGCGATGTTGCACCTTTAATTACTTGGGGTCTGGTAATCACTAAAGGACCTCAAAAAAAGAGACAAAATTTAGGCATATACCGACAGCAAGTTATTGCTAAGAATAAAGTGATACTGCGTTGGTTGTCTCATCGCGGGGGGGCGCTCGATTTTAAAGAGTGGCAACAAGAACATCCAGGTAAACCATTTCCAGTGAGCGTTGCTCTTGGCGCAGATCCCGCGACGATACTTGCGGCGGTTACTCCGATACCAGATGCTTTATCTGAATATGCGTTTGCTGGGTTATTGCGTGGTGAAAAAACGAAAGTGGCTGATTGTCTAGGCAATGATCTTCAGATTCCAGCTTCTGCAGAATTTGTTTTAGAAGGGTATATTTATCCCGAAGAATTTGCGGATGAAGGACCTTACGGTGACCACACGGGCTACTACAATGAAGTTGAATCTTTTCCAGTTTTTACAATTGAAAAAATAACTCACCGCAAGTCACCTATTTACCATTCTACCTATACTGGACGACCGCCGGACGAACCAGCTGTTTTAGGTGTTGCACTGAACGAAGTATTTATCCCGCTACTGCAAAAGCAATACCCCGAAATCGTTGATTTTTATTTACCTCCTGAAGGTTGTTCTTACAGGATGGCGATAGTCACTATTAAGAAACAATACCCTGGTCATGCGAAAAGAATAATGATGGGAGTTTGGAGCTTTTTGAGACAGTTTATGTACACTAAATTTGTCATTGTTACCGATGACGATGTAAACGCTCGAGATTGGAATGATGTCATTTGGGCACTTACTACCCGAGTAGATCCTAGTAGAGATACCACACTAATTGATAATACCCCTATCGATTACTTAGATTTTGCCTCGCCAGTTTCCGGATTAGGGTCTAAAATGGGTATCGATGCCACAAATAAGTGGCCTGGTGAAACCACCAGAGAGTGGGGAGTGTCAATTGAACGTGATGCTCAAGTTAAATTAAAAATTGATGAAATATGGAACCAATTAGGAATATGACGGAATTTAATTGTCGCACAAAAGATGTCACTCAGCTCAATGAGCAAATTCACAGAATTCGGAT
This sequence comes from Kangiellaceae bacterium, assembly GCA_019090895.1. Taxonomy (GTDB): domain Bacteria; phylum Pseudomonadota; class Gammaproteobacteria; order Enterobacterales; family Kangiellaceae. The sequence goes on along the minus strand of JAHRVB010000187.1, from coordinate 38,877 downwards.
AGTCCCCGAAGATCATCGACTTTTTGATTTCAAAGGTGGCCAATATATTATTTTGCATATGCCAGATGGTAAAAAGGTACCATTGTCGATTGCTAGTGCTCCTGAAGAAAGAAGTTTTTTGGAATTGCACGTGCGACTTGTTGATGGTCATTCCTTAGCTCAGGAAATGATTAACTTATTTGAAGGCACGGCTGAGTATACTCTTGAAGGAGCCTATGGCGGTTGTTATCTAAATGACAGCACTAGAAATTTGGTTATTATTGCAGGAGGCACCGGTTTTTCACCAATGAAAAGCATGATTGAGAGTGCTTTTGCTCAAAAAGTCGAGCGACAAATAGAGCTTTATCTTGGTGCTCAAGTCACCGATGACTTGTATCAACATGATTTAATTATCCAATGGGAAAAGGACAATGGAAATTTTAGTTATACGCCTGTTGTTTCAGGTGATGATGATAGTTGGCAAGGCGCTACGGGGTTTCCACACGAGTCGGCAATGAATTGCAGTGACAAAGAACTAATCGAAAAGGATTATTATATAAGTGGTTCTGAACCGATGGTGATGGCCGTATATAATGCACTGCGTGAGAAAGGAGTCAATAAGTCTCAAATACATTCAGACATGCTTAATATTAAGCGAGAAAAAGGTGAAATAGACTAGCTCTTCGTTTAGTTTTAGTTGTCTTGAGTCTCCAGACCGACTTTCATAAATCTAGTTAGCCGGCACTGTTCTTTCTTTTGCCCAATCTCTTAAAGCTTGTACTTTCTCAGCCATAACTATGGATATTGGTTTCGTCTGTTTTATCGTTTCAACAACAGAAATCGTATTCATTGGGCTTCCTCCGCCATAAGCTCGGTATAGGGCTGACACCACGGCTTGTTCAATTTCTGAGCCTGTGAATCCATCGCTCACTTCCGCTAGTTTTGGCAGGTCAAAAGAATCAGCAATTTGACCTCTCCGTGTTAAATGGATTTTGAATATATCTTGACGGGATTGATGATCCGGGAGATCGACAAAGAATATTTCGTCCAGCCGACCTTTACGCATTAATTCTGGCGGTAGTTTGCTAATATCGTTCGCTGTAGCAACAATAAATACTTGATGGGTGTTTTCTGCCATCCAAGTTAGCAAAGTCGCTAATAAACGCTGTGAGGTTCCACCGTCGCTTTCGCCACTGGAAAGGCCTTTTTCCACTTCGTCTAACCACAATACGCAGGGAGCCATCAATTCCGCCATTTTGAGTGATTCACGCAAGTTTTTCTCAGTCTCTCCGTGATATTTATTATAGAGCGTCCCGAAATCAAGACGAAGTAAAGCGAGTCCCCACATACCCGCAACAGCCTTAGCCGCGAGACTTTTACCTGCGCCTTGAATACCGAGTAGCATCAAGCCTTTTGGTGGGTCTAGTGGAATATTTTGGTCCAGAAAAACGGCTTTTCTTTGCTTCAACCAGCTCTTGAGATTCGCCAAGCCACCCACTTCGGTGAATTTTGAGGTTTCGTATTCAAAACTGAGCACACCATCCATGTCGAGTAATTCAAATTTTGCTTTGTTAACTTGAGGTAGCTCCTCTTCAGTAATTGCACCATCAGAAATAACGTTTCTAATGAGTGTTCGTGCATCAGCAAAAGTCATTCCTTTTAAATTGCGAACTAGTTTCTTGAGCGTTTCTGAATCCGTTTTTACTTTTTTTCCATGGTGTGCTTTGGACCAAATGTTAGCTTCTTCTCTTACTAGTTTTTCTAATTGGATTGGCGTTGGCAATGCGAGATGAAATTTTGCAGAAAACCGTCTTACTTCTGCTGGCAGATCAATCTTATGGGAAACGAAAATGAGGGTGTGACTTTTGATATGATAGTCAATTGCAATTTCTTTGATAAGACGGACAATTTTTGGTTCATTTTCGAAATAGGGATGAAAATCACAGAGAATGAAAATGCCTGGCCGTTGAACCGACTTGATATGCTTTAAAGCATGTAATGGCTCTTTGCTATCCTCAATTTCAGCAAGATCATGAGCAAGGTCTACCCTTTGAATACCGTCGACTCTGTCCCAGCCGAATACCGGTTTGTTGAAGTGAATAGCAAGTTGAGTGACTAGTTCCACCGCCCGATTTTCTTCGTGAGTCTCTATGGTGATTATCGGGTTTTTAGATTTTACCAGCAGACGTAGATCATTTAATTCGGTCTTTCCGCTCATTCGTGAATTCCAATTCTCTTTATTATGCAGATACATAGTAGGATTTGGTTGAGTTAAAAATGACTTAGCATTGCTCTAACTCAACATCTAAAGGATAATAACTTAATATGATCAACCAGTTCTAGCAATAATCAAGGTTTTTAGAGAGCAATATGTTCCCAACTTCACCGGTCGACAAACTAATATCAGTCACTGATAACGCACTAAGAACATTATTTGGCGGTTACCAAGTAACAGAAAGAAAAAATCCTTCTGATCATCTTGCTGATGAATCTAAACTTTCAGCTCAAGAAAAGAGCCATGCAGCAGGGTTAATGAGAATTAACCACTGTGGTGAAGTCTGTGCTCAAGCACTTTATCAGGGGCAAGCGCTGACAGCAAAATTGCCAGAAGTGAGAGAAAAGATGGAACAATCTGCTGCGGAAGAAAATGACCATTTGCAATGGTGTTCCGATCGCCTGAGTCAACTTGATAGTCGAACCAGTTTATTGAATCCGCTTTGGTATGCTAGTTCATTTACCATCGGAGCGGTTGCAGGCGCTTTGGGTGACAAATGGAGTTTAGGATTTGTCGCGGAAACTGAGCATCAGGTGGTAAAGCATCTCGATAGTCATTTGAAGCAATTGCCCCAAGGAGACTTAAAAAGCCGCGTCATTATTGAGCAAATGAAACAGGATGAAGAACATCACGCAACGGTGGCAATAGAAGCGGGGGGAGCCGCTCTTCCTGCTCCAGTAAAATTGGTGATGAAATCAATGGCAAAAGTCATGACAAAAACCGTTTATTGGGTATAGCATTGCGTAGAATAGCTCCAATTGAACCTGTCCGAAGTAAAATATTTGGTTACTTGCTCGGAAAATAGATCTCTATCTTTAGTCCGTGGGGACTGATATTAGTTGCCGATATTTCACCTTTATGGGCGACTACAATCTTTTTAGCAATTGACAATCCGAGTCCTGCTCCGCCAGAGTCGCGAGAACGATCGCTTTGTGGGCGATAAAAGGCATCGAAGATTTTCTCCAGTTGCTCTTCAGGAACCCCGCAGCCATCGTCTTCAATTAATATAGAAATATTACGTTTTTCAGCATCCAAAAAGGCGAGAATTTTAATTGATGTTTCTGCATAGCGAAGTGCGTTTCGTAAGATGTTCTCGATACAGCTCACGACTGAGCTTTGTTCTCCCGAGAACAAGAAATCTTCTGTAATATCTGTGGTGATAGTTATTTGTTGTTGTTGTGCTTCAAATTCAAGATCTTTAACAATCACGATGATCAATTTTGCCAAATCGAATTGTTCGATTTTTGGTTCGAAAGCTGCATCATCAGATTTTGCATAATCTAACAAGCTGGATATCATTTGATTCATCCTGTCCGCTTCCAGCTTGATTCTAGCTAATTCTTTTTTTAATTTTTCAGGTGATTTTTTATTCGCTAAACCAATCGCTATTTGCAAGCGCGCTAGTGGTGTTCTCAGTTCGTGGGAAACGTCGCCGATCAATCTATTTTTCGACGCGATAATTTTTTCAACATGACTTGCCATGCTTTCGAAGTCCTTTGCGAGATCTCCAAATTCATCTTGGCGGCCGGTAAGTTTTTGTAAGCTCTTCTTATTTTTTAAATCATCGGACATTTCGGTAATTGCTAATTGCAATCTTCGAATAGGTCGAGTAAATACCCAGGCAAGTAAAAAGCTAACCGGGAAACTAACCAGAAAAGTAGAAAATAATAAATTTAAGGCGAACTCTCGAATAAAAAAACCAAGGTATCCGCTGCTTAGGACTGAGAATCGCTGGGTAAGATAGAGTCGATATCCTTCACCTTTATGGTGGACTTTGACACCTCCAAAATATAACAAGCGTTTTTTTACACCGGTTAAAGGCTTTTTTTCATCGAGGATTCGATGATGAAGTTCAGAAAGCAATCCTGGAGTCCTTTTTCCAAAATAATCCTGTCCCTCATCATTGAGCAAGAATGTGTTTCTTAGGAAGTGCCTGCGAGAACGTTTGTTGCGGGACTTTTCTTGTTCTAAAAGATATTCGAGTTTTATTCTAGTATTATCCAGCTGTTCGAATAAATGGGGTGGAATCGGACGAAAACGAGAATTTTCACTGTTCATTTGAGAAACGAAAATATTAACAGAAAATACGACTGCGAATACCAGCCAAAACCACAGCAAAATTTTCCAGAATAGTCTTATTTTTAATAGATTATGCGGCATAACTTCAGGGGCTCATTTCAAATATTGATAGCCGTTTCCACGGATCGTCTTAATTCGTTCAAGCCCATCAGAGCGCTTTCCCAATTTTTTTCTTAAGTTGCTGATGTGCATATCGATGCTTCGATCGAACGTTTGTAATCTTTTCCCAAGAACTTCCGAACTTAATTTCTCTCGCGATACAATTGTACCCGCATGCGCTATCAACAGTTCAAGGAAATCAAATTCTGTTGATGTTAAATCAACAACATCAGCGGATACTTTTACTATTCGTGTACTATGACTGAGTAGCACATCATCTAACTGAGTTTGTTCAACGACCGCTCGATTTTTTTGATGGTTTTGAGTTCTACGCGAAACCGCTCTTATTCTGGCGACTAGCTCTCTAGGGTCACAAGGTTTAGCAACGTAATCATCGGCTCCCATTTCTAAACCCACAATACGGTCAATTTTCTCGCCCTTTGCGGTGAGCATTATTACCGGTAATTCACTACTCTTCCTCAATGCTGAAAGAGTTTCGAAACCATTCATCGTTGGCATCATGACATCGAGAATTAGAAGTTCATATTGTTTGGTTGCTACTAAATCTAATGCACTTGCCCCATCGTGTGCAAGTTCCACTGACATACTTTCTTGCTCTAGGTATTCTTTAAGCAAGTGACAGAGTTCGAGATCGTCGTCAACTAATAATATTTTCATGACTTTATTCTAACACAAAGGTCTATAGCGAAAATATTTGCACATTCCTCTTTACACAACCTTTACACACGCTACGAACGGCTTTACCTAACAAAGCGTAAACTGCTAATCGTTAAATGAAATGCACTAACACTATCAACGAAGAGGATTAATTATATGAATACTAGAACTATCATCAAAGGAACAGCTATTATCCTTGTGCTAACCTGTTTTTCCGTGCCGAGTTATGCAGGTCCAGAGCACCAGTACCGAACGAGTGCTCACGAGGACGAAATGTTTCCTCGACATCAACAACGGATGAATATGGGACGTATGATGCATCACTTTTCTCATTTAGACCTAACCGATGAACAAACGCTTTCTATTAAGAATTTGATCAAGGACGGATTTGAACAAGGTAAAGCTAAGCGAGGAGTGATGAAAACGCTGCACCACCAAAAAAGAACGCTAACAAAAAGTGATATTATCGATGAGCAAGCTATTAGAACTCTTGGAGTAGAAATTGCAAATATCAAAAGTGATCTTATGATTATGCGTCTGAATAAACGACGTGAAGTTGAAGCATTGCTTGATGAACAACAGGTAACGAAACTGAAGGCAATGAAAGCGGAGCATGAAGGCCGTAGAAGGCGAGAAGAACCTAAATAGGAGATCAGTTTTAGTAGTAAATCGAATGGCTAAATTTGCTCGACAAGACGGTTTGTAATGGCCGTCTTTTTCGTTGTATATCGGTTTCAGTACAATCGGTATTTGATGCTATAAAATCGATTCGATAGGTTTGACTGTTTCGAGTCCGATACGATTCTCGATTAAATTCGAAAAATCATCAGCGAGCCGCTCGCTTTCCATTAGTACTGTTTTCCAGTAGTTAATTCGCGTCGTGGTATCTAGTTTAGTAAAATCACTTCTGTCGGATATTTTCCCAAAAGGAAGTCTGGAAACATGCTCTGAAGAAGGTGTCACTAAAATAACATTTTCAAAGTTCTTAGGGTTTGCAGAACGATAACCAAGTTTCTTATCAAACCAACCTGGCTTAATCGTTGGGAAAAAATGCGGATAAAGTACTAATCCTTGCTCACCAAAATCGATATCAAGATGATAGTCAATTATCCCACCGTCTCGATACACCCCAGGGGCACTTCCTGCGATATCTTTTATCCCTCTCAGGACCATTGGAATAGCTCCCGATGCCATCAATGTTTGATGTACATTATCCGCCGACAGTCGAATATACTGAGTGTTAGAGTCTTTATACTTAAAGTAATGTGAGTGATCGTGGTCTAGTTTGGACTGATTGGAAGGAAAGTCTGTATAAAAGAGAAATCGTTCAAAGAAAAACTCAAGACTTTGCTTTGAAATTGCATTTAAACTCGCTGCGCCTATTAGCCCCATTAGCTGAGCGAACTTATTTTCAGAACTATTAAGACCTTTTGCTCTCGCGACAATGAAGTGACTTTGAATAGTCTTATGATTGGCAATTTCGGCGGCGCCTGTCTCGCCCAAAACTCTGTTGAGCAAAACGGCCGCTTTATCGCTTATTTCATCGACAGTAGGCTTTTCCGAGTATTGCTCATTTGAATATAAATGCGCTAGCCGTTCGATGGCAGCAACCGGATCTTTTTGTGCCATACATGCTAGCCGCCAAGAACCAGCCGACGAGCCAATAGTATGTAACGTTTCTTGCCTATTCTTAAAAAATTCGCCAAATAAATATTTATCCAAACCAAAAAGAGTAAACCACTTAGGACCACCTGAGGCACCAGCAACAACTTTAATTTGTTGCTGTGACAGTCCGTGTCGCTGTATTTCTTTGAGCGCTTTTTTGCCTGCAAAAATAGAGATAGAAGAAGACATTATTTACCGAAATTTACCTTATGAGGTAACCAATCAATTAGAATCGGTAGGTAATATGCCCACTAAAGCTACTAGCGTCAATAAAATCTTCACAGGTCGCTATACATTCAGTCACAAACACATCAGCGGTGCTGCCTACTCGGTCACCGATGGAAACATTTTCAAAATCGTATGAAACATCCGTATATCGAACGCCCATGGAAGTGTTTTTACTCACTAAATAGTCATACTGAATAGAAGCGCCTAAGGCGTTGGAGAAACGATAGACTGCGTGCATCTGAAAGCCATTTCCAACTTCTTTATAGTCGAATTTGGGGTTGTAATGAAAGGTACCACCTAATCCAAAACGGTGTCTGCCTAAATTATAGAAGCCAAGAAAATCGATCACGGTTGTTCTAAAGCTTGCATAACCATTGCCGCCAGACCCATCGGTTAGATCTCCCGTTATTTCATCGTAAAGGAAGCCTATAGAAGTAGAGAATGCGAGATTCTCAGCTACAGGGAATTCCGCGCCAAATGATCCTCTAAAATAACCTCCAGCTTCAATTTTGTCACGATAAGCGATTTCTTGTTGGGTTCCACTATAGTTTCCAACCACTGCGACTTCTGCACCACTGTAAAAAAAATCGCCATTTCTAGCATACAAAGGAATATTTTCAGTATTGTCAGAGCCCTTATGCAATGCACCTTCCATAAAAAAACGAAACTCATTTTCGAATTTAAGGTCATGCTTTGAACGTTTTTCATACGCAGTTAACGTGGTTGAAAAAAGAGCTAAAGCAGCGAAATAGATTATCTTTGTAGAAATCAGTTGAATTTTCACGGATATCCCTATGGTTTTATTGGATTAAATCGGTAGATAGCATTTTAGTACCGATCTCATAATTTGTCATGACTAATACGTAGGAATTGTGAATGAGATGCAATTTTGACCATTATTACTTCCGGTAATCTAGGCCGCGGGAACCGAATATCGACGGAAATCATCGAGCCGAAGCGCCGTTAATTCGCCGCCCCACACACAGCCAGTATCGAGGGCATGAATGTTAGCGAGTCGGGAACGCCCTTGTAATGACGCCCAATGGCCAAAAGCAACGTGGCTATCTTTTTGAAGGTGTTTACTTTTGAACCAAGGAATTAAATCAGAATTTTGTTTATCTGGAGCAGTTTTAACGTTAAGTTCAAGTCGACCATCATGTTGGATAAAACGCATCCGCGTGAAAGCGTTGGTGATATACCGTAATCGGTCAAGACCAAGAAGTGAATCGCTCCATTTATCAGGTTGGTTTCCATACATCGAAACGAAGAATTGATAACGAGCTGAAGATTGTAATACCTGAGACACTTCGGAAGAGTATTTTACGGCTTGGTTCACAGACCAATTAGGCGGAATTCCCGCATGAGATATTAATGTATTGAATTGTCTTAGGTATATGGCCAATGGTTGATTCGAAAACCACGTGACTATTTGGTCAAGAAAATTGGAATCCAAAATATCGTCAAAAGTATCTTTTGAGTTAGACTCTTTGCAATGTTGTGCCACGGCTAAAAAATGTAAGTCGTGATTCCCAAGGACACAGCGAATTGACGTTCTATTCGACAACACATATTCCATTGTCTCAAGCGACTGTGGTCCCCGATTAATCAAGTCTCCAGCGAGCACAAGATGGTCGCTATAAGTACTAAATTTTATTTTGTTGAGTAGATTTCTAAAACTCTGGTAACATCCTTGAATATCACCAATCACGTAGGTCGACATAGACTTATATATCCTCACCAAAGGAATTCTTTAATTAAATGAACATCAAAGACGAAACAATTAAAGCTGATCGTAAACTAGTTGTTATTACTGGTGCAAGCTCGGGGTTTGGCCAAGCCTGTGCGGAACGATTTGCAGCGGAAGGTTGGTTAGTGGTTGCTGCGGCAAGGAGAGAGGAACGATTAGTCACTCTCCAACAAAAGTTAGGCGAGTCGAATTGTATTATTTCTGCGTTGGATGTTTCTAATAGCGACTCAATTAATCGTTTTACAGAATTCGTTTTCTCACACGCCAAAAGAGTAGATGTACTGGTCAATAACGCAGGATTAGCGTTGGGGATTTTACCTGCCCATCAAGCAGAATTATCAGATTGGCAGACAATGATTGAAACCAATATTATTGGTCTAACCAAGATGACCCGGGCATTCTTGCCGCATATGGTAGATAGCAAAAATGGCCATGTCATTAATTTGGGTTCAATTGCGGGCTCCTATCCCTACCCAGGGGCAAACGTTTATGGTGCGACCAAAGCGTTTGTAGAGCAGTTTAGTTTAAATTTACGGGCTGATCTCGGAGGGACTGGTATTCGAGTAACCAATATAGAGCCTGGTCTGGCTGAGACCGAGTTTTCACAGGTTAGATTTCATGGTGATCAGCAAAAAGCAAGTAAATTGTATCAGGATTTGGAACCACTGGTGGCGGCTGATATTGCTGAGAGTATCTACTGGTGCGCATCACTCCCGCAACATGTGAACATCAACCGGCTGGAAATCATGCCAACTTGTCAATCGTTCGCACCATTGGCCATTGCTAAATAGAGGGTTGAGGGAACTTTTGGCCGACTGACACGTCAATACAAAGGATACACAAATTGTAAAAGTTAAGCTCAGATTAAGTTTGCTTTCTTATTATAAGTATCTTAATTTAATGATAGTTAAATTTATTAAGATTACAGTGTAATCTAACTGAAGGATAAAAATATCATGAGCTCGCATTTTACCAAACTGATTATTCTCTTATTGTTATTGCAAATTAGCTTAGATGTTGCCGCAAAGAGAACAAAAAAGCAGTATTTTAATCAAGTTGAGTTAAATGTTGAATTCGATATTACCCATCCGATTTTAACGGGTAACTTTTTAGCCGACGAACAAAAAGAAATCCTTATTCTTGGGCTTAATGAAGCAGAGCTGAAAGTCGCCTCTGTCTATTCTTTTGATATAAGCTCAAATTCTTATCAAATGCGACAACAAGTTCAGCTTCCCGCTATGACTATAGCTTTTGACATAATTACCAACCACCAAGGAATTGAACAGTTATTACTAATGGAAGCTACGGAGCTTTCGACTCTTGATTTTTCGACTGGAATCGTTAAACCGCTGTCGACAATTTCTTCGATATTCCTAAATCATCAACCTCAATTCATAGCCCGAAAAAAACTAGTTGGCGATTTTAATGGTGATAAGCTTGATGATATTGCAATTTCTGATTTTTCAAATAGAACGGTAATGTTGCAACAAGCAGATGGCGAGTTTGTGTTCAACAATTTGCCGATTAAAGCAAATGTCGATATGAGTACCGATAATATTTCATTCTCTGAACCAAGTGTTTTTAATATTGACGTAAATTTTGATCAGAGACCTGATGTTGTTCTTATTGAAGACAGTAAAATGGTTGTATTCGAGCAAGGAGAAAATCTACAGTTTAGCTCCATAGCAAATACTATATCACTTCCAGCAGGAATCAGCGCTAAGCCTTGGTGGTTTATGCGGGGAGCAGACGGAGAGTCAGTTGACCAAAGTAATTTAGAACATCGTATGGTAGAAGTTCTTGAAGATATTAATGGCGATTTAATAGTGGATTTAATGGTCAGGCAAACACAAAGCTCCGGAGTTCTCGATCGACAAAATACTTATGAGATTCACTTTGGGAAAAATGTAAACGGCGTTCTTACCTTTGACGAAAAAGCAGATACCACAATTTCTGCTGAAGGTACATTGTCGGGACTGCAAGTGATTGATGTTAATAACGATGGGCGAAAAGAAGTGCTTGTTTCTTCGTTTGATATTGGTGTATCACAAATTATTGGCGCACTTATGTCAGGAAGTATCGATCAGGATGTATTTTTGTTTTCACTCGATGCGAGTGATAAGTTCAATTCAGAGCCTTTATTTTCCGAAGAAGTCGATCTCAATTTTAGTCTCTCGTCAGGCAGTACTGGAGAACCTGTCATCTTATCAGCGGATTTTAATGGTGATGGTTTTAAAGAGATTATGTTATCAGCAAACGATGAGCGATTGGCTATCTATACCGGGACGAATGACGAGGATATGTTTGAGTCTCGCTCAAAAAGACATAAATTAGTTCTGCCACAAAACGGTTCCATGTTATCGACAAGTGATTTGAATAACGATAACAAAGAAGAAGTGATTGTTCGCTACGGCAAACAAGATGAAGAAGAGCTCAGAAGAAAAGTCGTTATTTTATCTGCAAAATCATAAAGTCGTGCAGCAGGTATAGCTGAAACTGGGCAAAGCCTCATTTGCTCTAGCCCTTAACATTGAAGTTGGAAGTGATGGATATACTGTATATTACCGGGGCAGGCGTAAGCTCCGAAAGTGGCATTCCTACTTTTAGAGGTGAAGACGGTTATTGGACGATCGGAAGTGTTAATTATACGCCGCAAGAAATGGCCACTCGGAAAATGTATCGGGAAAATCCAGCGCAGTTCCTCAGTTGGTATTATCATCGATTCGCTACCTACCGTAATCATGGGCCTAATGATGTTCACTATTGGTTAGCAGACAAAAATTTAATCACCCAGAATATCGATGGCCTAGATGGCAAAGCGGGGAATCGAAATTATATTGCTGTTCACGGGAGGCTCGACCAAATGACCTTGTTTCACCATCAAGGTGATGAGGTGGATGTCATTTCGACACCTTGGGATGAAATACAAGCTTCAGAGGATCAACTTAGTTTAGAAAATGATTTGAAAGCGCTATTTCGCATTAAAAATAATCCTCAAAAGAATGTCTCCTATAAACCTTTTGTTCTTTTATTTGATGAATATTACACGGATTTATATCGAATTAGTGAGTCACAGCAACGAATGGAAAAAGCGGATAAGATCGTATTTATGGGCACTTCGTTTAGTGTCAACATTACCCAAATGGCATTGCAGGTAGCTGCGAATAGAAATATTCCGATCGAAATCGTCGATCCCAATCCTGTGGATGTCGGGTATGACTTGGCGACCTATTACCCGATGCGAGCCTCAGAGTATATTCTTTCTTGTTGAGGGCAGCACTAACAGGATAGTTAGTGTAACGGTCGGAGCGAATAAACGTCTAATTCAGTAATTTATAAAAGGATTTATGTTATGAGAAAGAAGAGTATTTTAATCGCTGGAGTTACCATTCTGCTTTTTATTTCGAGTTGCAGTGAAGTTAATCAAGCTGATATTTCAAATGAATCCAATCAAAGGATGAATCCAGAAAAACTCTATCAAATTATTTTGAGTTACGCACAGGATGTTGAAATTAAGGGGAATGTGATCGCATTCGAATATCAAAACGTCTCACTCATTTGTGTTTGGGATGCTAATGCTGACCGCATGCGTATGTTAAGTCCGATTGCTAATCGCAGTGAGTTAACTTTGAATATGGTGGATGCTGCCATGGAAGCCAATTATCACACGGTACTGGATGCGCGATATGCAGTAGGCGATGGGGTTCTATATTCTGCCTTTATTCATCCTCTGTCGCCAATTACTGAACAAGAAGTACAATCAGCTATACGTCAAGTTGCTATTGCCGCACTTACTTTTGGTAGCAGTTATTCCAGTGGAGAATTAGTGTTTCCCGGTAATAGCGCCGAAAAAGCAAAGAAAGGCGGCGATCAAACAATGTAACTTTACTTGATTTAAGTCAAGCTACATTTCAGGTTCCAAACTATAATAAAGTAAAGCACTGAGCCTAAACACCAATTAAATCGTTGATCATTTAAGAGGAGCGCGAAATGACTAGTTTCAATAAAATCTTAGTCGATCTTGATCCCACTAAAGAAGAACAACCTGCTCTCGAAAGAGGCCTCTATCTCGCCAAGCAGTACGGTGCATCATTAACATTATTTTTGGTAACCTATAACCGAGGATTAGTATCCAATTTATTCTTCGATTCAGAACAGCTTGAAGCTGCTAAGCGAGGTTATTTAAACAGTAAACGTAAGTGGGTTCAGACATACTTGTCGACGGCTCACGAACAAGGCGTAGAAGCGGATATCGATCTTGTTTGGGCAAAACCTATTTATGAAGCAATCAATAAAAAAGCGAACGAGGGAAATTATGATTTAGTTATTAAGTCAACTCATAAACATCCGACAGTTAATAAAATATTCTTCACACCGAATGATTGGCAACTCCTGAAGACGTGCAGCAAACCACTAATTATGGCAAAAGAAAGAGAATCAGTTCGCTATTCTAATGTGATGGCTGCGATTGATCCGAGTAACCGTCATAATCATTCAGATGAACTAGACCCTAAGATACTCAATACCGCAAAAAGCATTGCGACCAGTCTTGATGCCCTGGCATATGCAGTCCATTGTTATGACCCTATTGCTTATCAACTATGGACAGATATTGGTGTTGGAATGGGCGCGGGTATGGGGCCTGCAGATTTTACCATGGGGCAAGATAACTATGAGCAATACATTGAACAATTAAAGAAGGACAACGAAGAAACCTTTAAGCAAGCAATTAAAAAAGTGGGCTATCCCACAGACCATTTGTACCTTGAAGAAGGGTATCCAGAGCAACTATTACCGGCAAAAGTTAAAAGTCAGGAGATCGATTTATTGGTCATGGGCACTAGCTATCATTCAGGGTTAATCGGCAGCACGATAGAGAAAATATTGGACGAAGTCGATTGCGATATAATGGCTGTAAAGGTTTAGTTATTGGTTGACTAATATTGGCCTTCAGTCAGAAGGCCAATTAGCAATTATTATTGTTGCTTTAAGCTTTTATAAGCCTGTCGTGTCATTCTTTCTGTTGTAATAAATCCCCAATTCCATTTTTCATGAAACATTTTTAACGGGTTAGCTTTTACTACATCATCTTCGCTTCCTCCATCCTTTATGACTTTATCCATAATTTTTTTGACCTCAAGTAACATCGCTAAGGACTTTTTTAAGTCTGCCTTACTGGCTAGAGGACCATGACCAGGAATAATTTTGGTGTTGTTATCACTGATAGATAGGACTTTCTTCTGAGCGTCGATATAACCCTTAAGACTACCGCCATTGTCGATGTCAATATACGGAAACATGCCATTGAAGAAAGTGTCGCCGGTATGAATTACGTTGGCACTTTTAAAGTGAATAACAGCATCGCCATCAGTGTGAGCGCGTTCAACGTGGAATATCTTGGCGTCTTCATTATTAAGATGAAAACTCATTGAGTGGGAAAATGTAATGACCGGCAGGGCTGCTTTGGGTGCTTTGACTCGTCCTTTTTGTGTAGCGACTCCCTTTGTTAGCATGTTTATTCTTAGATTCTCATGAGCAACGATTCGCGTGCCGTCTTTGCCGATGCTTTCGTTATTTCCTGTGTGGTCGCCATGTACATGAGTATTAATAAGGAAATCAACCGGCTGAGTTGTAATGGAATTAATGGCCTTCTTCATTTTGTCTAATAGTGGCGGCATAGAATCATCAATCATAACAACACCATCTTCTCCAATAGACAAGCCGATGTTTCCGCCGGTGAATCCGCCGACGCCACTTATCATGTGAATTCCTGGACTGACTTCTGTTGTTTGAAAGCTAGGGGACGGTTTGGCTTTTTCTTCAGCAACGCTTGTTAAAGATGTCAGTACAAATATTGATACGGCGATATACGAATTGAATCTATTCATCTAATCTCTCCTCAAATGGGCATACGAATAAAATTATTGATCTTTGTGCTAATTGTTTTTATGAAAGGTGGATAGTATCGATTGATTTCGCACACTAACACTGGTTGTAGGTGTATTCAATAAAGATTGGCAAGTTATCTTGACATAATATGTCAATTCTTGCTAAAGTAATGACATATTATGTCGCAGCAAAGGAGAAGCACATGAATAACCTGCAGGAATTGTCCAATCAATTGGCCAATTATGAATTTAAGGGACATCAATTCAGCTGTCTGACCATCGAAGGTGATTATAAAGTTCTGAGAGTGGAAGTCTCTGAACTTGAAGAAATGCCGATATTCCTAACGATTACCGAAACACAGATTCTTTGCATATCCTATTTATTTAACAAAGATGAGATTTTTGAAGCAAAGCAGGCCGAATTAAATCAATATTTGCTAGAGCTTAATGTACCTATGCCACTGAGTGCATTTGCAGTGATAGACGACTATTACGCAATTTTTGGAGCACTCTCATGCGGTTCAACCCTCGACAGTGTTTCTGATGAACTGGTTACTTTAGCAGCCAATTCCATCGATAGTTTGCAGGCATTAGAAGAGTTTATTAAGTAGAAAACAGACATTATCAATTAACGGAAATTATCAAATAAAGATAGACACGATTTTAATCAGGAGAAATAGATATGAATATTGTAACCAAATTATTAACCGCTATTAGAGGGAGTGCTCGAGAAATAGGTGAAGCGGTTGTTGATACTCAATCCCTAAGAATTTTCGAGCAAGAAATTCATGACTCGAAGCAAAACTTAGAAGAAGCCAAGAGTGGGTTGACTGAAGTGATAGCCAAGAAGATGGCAATAGAAAGACGATTAGAGTCTAGCAAAAGTGAAATCAGCGAAAATGAAGGCTATGTCGTCAAAGCGTTGGAAAAAGAAGATGAAGCTCTAGCGCTTGAAGTCGCTGAAAAAATAGCAGGATTGGAAGCTAAAGTAGAAGAACAAATTGTAGAGTTAGATAGTTATGTTCGCAATACAGAAATATTGAAAACTCAAATTAAAGAAGCCGAGAAAATTATTGCTGAACATGAGCGCGAGCTAGCAATGGTTAAAACTCGAGAGTCGGTTCAAAGTGCGACTAAATCCGTCACTCAGACTGTGACGGCTAATGATTCAGCCATTGGCTCTGCGCGGGAGTCCTTGGAACGAATTAAGAAAAAGCAACAAAATGAGCAAGATAAATTGGAAGCTGGTATTCAATTAAGAAAAGATATGGAAGGAGACGACTTAGAGCAGAAGTTAAAAGCGTCTGGCATTAAGAAGGAAAAGCATTCGGCTGAAGAAGTATTAGCTCGATTAAAAAAGAAGTAAAGAGTTGAGGTGGGGCGACTCGCCTCAAGATCGTCCAGTGTGATTGTTGGCCGGCTATCGAAGAGAAAAGTATGAAGTCAAAGCAGCCCGAAAGATGGAAAAAGGAAAGTAAAGCGATAAAAGCGACTCAAGTCGCTTTTGATATCTCGACGGAAGCCCAAAAGCGTTTGAAACTGACGGCAATACAGAACGATTTGTCGCCGTCGGATCAAATGAGAAAAATTCTGGGTCTACCGAGTAAAAAACCGGTAAGGCCTCGATTGACCATTTCTCTTTCGGAAAATGATTATCTGATATTAGCAGAGCATTACAAGCTAGATAAAAGCGACAAATTGGCAATTAAAGAAATGGCAGCCAAAGAAATTATCGCATTTGTGATGGATGATTAGCTTTCGTGTTTGTCTCACGATCGACGAAAAGAGATTGCAAACGTTTAGTGCTATTTATAACGTTAATGTGAATACTTTAAATAGTAAATCTAATATCTGACTACAGTTTGCAATTTTTGGCGATAGAACCAAGACAAATTGATAGATTGTTTGGTATATTCACCATGCACTTTCTCCATTGGAGTATTCTGCTTTTGCTGTCCAACTCGCTACCGCTGCAATACTAGGATGTTTGATTTCTATTGACGGAAAAGCAGTAAGTGTCACTTTCAGTATTATGCTAATAACGGGACTTCTTGTTTGGGGTTTCGCCAGATCCGAGTCATGCAGGAGCTTCTGCGTTGGTGTTAGGTTATTGGAGCTATCTTGTTGGCTGTTCATTTTTTGAACATAGTTTCAAGAAAATTCTATTGGCGATTGTGACTATCCCGATTTATGGCGGTTTGTTATTAAGTAAGATAGACATTAGGGCGTCAAACAGCTTTGAACGCCATATGTTCGGATTTTTAGCGGGTATTCTAACAGCATGGAAGTGGAAAAAAGTCATAAAAATAAGATATCGTAGAGGGAGTCAATAATGGATCAATTCTTATTAAACATCAGCAGTTTTCCGACTGCCATATTTACAACTGTTAATGTCGTTATTATAGGCATCTGGTTTATCATAGCTCTAGGCTTAATCGATATGGAAGTGTTTGATCTAAGCATTGATATTGATGTCGATACTGATCCCACTAGTTTAAGCGGAATAGCAAGCTTTTTAGTAACGCTTGGTTTATCCGGAGTGCCTATATTTATAGTTTTAACCATAATCTTTTTTGTTTCTTGGATAATCAGCTATATCGCGGTTAAATATGGACTTTTTTGGAATAATTTTGATTCTATACGTTATATAGTAGGCCTCGTAATTCTAGTGGTGAGTTTTCTAGCATCAATTCCAATTACCGCACAATTTATTAAGCCGTTGAGAAAACTATTCTCCAAACTAAATAGCGGTTCGACGACATCACAATCTCTTCTAGGAAAGCAATGTGTTGTCCGAACTACAAAGGTTAATAAGTCATTTGGAGAGGCAGAGTGCACTAATCAAGGCGCTAGTTTGATTCTGAAAATACGAGCTAGCGAAAGTTATCAATTAAAAAATGGAGACTTAGTAAGAATCATCGAATTCGACCAAGAATCGTCGGCTTATCAAGTTATTCCAGAAAATGAATTTAGCATAAATATTACTTAATCTTAATAGAGGGAAAACTATGGAAATTATATTTATTGTAGGCGGAGCAGTTATTGCAGTAGTGATATTTATCGGAGTATTCATATCATCCGTTTATAAAAAAATCCCACAGGGATACGCATTGATTGTTAATAATCTTAGAGCGAAACCAAAAGTTAGTTTTACTGGCTCAATTGTTATTCCGGTCATACACAAAATGGAAATAATGAAAATATCACTAATTACACTAGAAATTGATCGGCGAAAAAATGATGGGCTAATCTGTAAAGATAATCTAAGGGCTGATATTACAGTCGCATTCTACCTGCGAGTCAATGAAACGACTGATGATGTTCTCAGAGTGGCAAAAGCAATTGGTGTCGATAGAGCTTCTGATAAAGAAGCAGTCAATGAGCTATTCAATGCGAAATTTTCAGAAGCTCTTAAAACAGTCGGAAAGAACATGATGTTTCTCGATCTGTTCGAAAATAGAATTCAATTTAGAGAGAGAATTATTGAAGTCATCGGTAACGATCTTAACGGCTATGCACTGGAAGACGTTGCTATTGATTATCTAGAGCAAACACCAAAATCGAGCCTCGATCCGAATAACATTCAGGATTCTCAAGGTATTAAAAAAATTACTGAAATTACCGCCACTCAAAATGTTGAAACCAACCGCTTGGAAAAAGACGAAAGTTTGGCAATCACTAAGAAAAATGTTGAAACGAGAGAAGCGATGTTGGCGCTAGAACGTCAACAGATTGATGCAGAGTCTAAGCAAAAGCGAGAAATCGAAACCGTTAGAGCGCGTGAAGAAGCGGAAACTAAAAAAGTTCAAGAAGAAGAAAGATTGAAAGCAGACCAATCGACTATTGAAACTGACGAACAGCTGGCCATTCGAGATCAAGTAAAAATGCGCCAAGTTGAAGTGGCAGAGCAAAATCGTGAAAAAGCGGTAGTGATTGAGAAAGAGCGTGTTATTCGTGCGCAACAAATGGAGGCCGTTAATAGAGAAAGGGAAGTTGATCTTTCGATCATCGATAAAGACAAAGCACTCGAAGAGCAGAAAAAAATAATTGCTCAAACCATCAGTGAAAGAATAGCCGTTGAAAAGAAAGTAGCGGAAGAAGAAGAACGAATTAAAGAAGTTCAAGAAGTATCAGAAGCTGATCGTTCAAAACAGGTTAAGATTCTTGCGGCAGAGGCAACAGCGCAAGAAGGACTGGTTCAAATGGTTAAGCAAGCCGAAGCAGAAGAGCAGAAAGCTGTTCATAAAGCGAAGGAAATTAACTTAATCGCACAAGCAGAATTGGAAGCTTCTTCTAAGCAATCTGAAGCTGAAAAGAAAATCGCGGAAGGTAGTCAAGCTACTAGAGCCGCAGGTGGTTTAGCCGATGCTCAGGTTATGGTCGCAAAGGCCGATGCGTTCGAAAAGGAAGGACTTGCTGAAGCCAGAGTTCAAGAAGCGAAAGCCGAATCATCGAAGAAGGAAGGTATTGCAGAAGCCAATGTTCTTGAAGAGAAATTGACCGCTGAAGCGCGTGGTAACGAAGAGTTAGGTAAGGCCGAGGCGGTTGCTACCAAAGAAATTGGTATCAGCACGGCTGATGTATTACGGGAAAAAGGTAAAGCGGAAGCGGATGCATTAGTCGAGAAATTCGCAGCGATGAATAACATGGATACATCTTCTCGAGAGTTTGAAGAATTCAGACTGAACCTTGAGTATCAGCTAAAAGAAGTATTAGCCTCAATAGAAGCTAATAAAGAAATCTCTAGTGATCAAGCGAATGTTTTAGGTTCCGCTTTGAAGAATGCCAATATAGATATTGTCGGTGGTCAGGGAGACTATTTTGATAAACTGGCGAAGGGAATGGGCGCGGGAAACGCAGTTAACGGATTTATTGAAAAAAGTCCTATTATACAAGCACTAATGGAAAAGTTACTTGGGGGTGCTAGTGTGCCTCAAATTGAGTCGAACACCATGACTGAAAGCAAGAATACGACGAGTGAATAGTTAGATATTTCAACGTTCTGCTTCTTGACCTCTCTTTGATTCTAAAGAGAGGAGACTTAATTTCATAAAAGGGATATTAGAGTGACTGAGCCGACTAATACAGTTGAACAAGCCGTTTCTGAAGGTGGCGCTTACGATATTATTCGTCAGCGTCTTACCGAGCAAGGGCAAAAAATCGATTCGCTGATCAGCGATATAAACGATGCCAGACAGCAAGAGTTTGGTAGCACAGAAATGAAGGTGCTCGGTCGTATGCGGCTGAGAACAGAAAACAACTGCCAAGCGAAAGACTTAGTCATTGTCGGCGATAAAGTACTTTTCGGTTACAACGTATTTATTGGCTTAAAGAAAGAAACGAAAATTGACGATGTTCTCTCCCTTTATAGTTTAATCGAACATGAAGGCCAATTCGAATTGCGTAGTGTGCCTAGCAAGGATTCATTTTTAGAGGATTCACGGTTTCAAACTGAGTTCAAAGAGCTTTATACCTATTATAAAAGCGCTTCACTTTCTCAACTTGTTGTTAAAGACGGCCGGCTGTTGGCATCTTTTAGCATTGGAGAAAAGTTAACAGACGTCAGAGTGTTCAGATGGCAAATATCGACAGATGGACAAACCCTCGACTATATCGACAATCGAGGTGAACGCGACCTTCAACTACCATCAAGCCATGATTTTGAGTGGGTTGAATGTACCCGAGATGATGTAGTCGATGGTAGAAATCCTCATATTAATATTCTAGATACTCTTTTCGTGGATAGTTCGAGGGGAGATATCACCATCAAAGTTGAAGACAATACTAATGTCGGATTGGGAATTTACTCAGAGCCAGTATCGGATGAGACACAATCTATTGATGATGGTGATTTTTACTACGTTGATCTTGGCCAGATTATTATCCTCAAGATCAAACCCTATCAAGAAGAACTTACCCGTTATTTAGTATTTAATAAGAACAACCAAAATATTACTCGAATCGATGCGATTGGTGATGCTTGTCTTTCTTTACCTGAAAATCACGGTATTATTTTTCCCGGTGGCTACTATTTAACGACCGGAGAACACAAGAGTTTTGATGATAGCCTCGACGGTTTGGTCTACAAGAGGACGCTTCGTTCTCCCAATGGTGAAGACGTTTTGTATGTTTTTTATCAGCCAGAAAGTAATGTAATAGCTTTATACGCTTATAATTTGATTGAAAGAAATCTTCAGAATCCGCAGTTTGGTCACGGCTATGGGTTTTATGAGGATGGTCGGATGATTATCTTTTACGCCGACGAAGAGCCTAACCGCGTACATCCTATTCAAATCTGGCAAACACCGTATTATTCTGCGGTATTCGCAAGTTCACAGCCTGTCTCTCAAAATTTCTACGCTAAGATTGGTAACGCGGAACTCGTACGCGGTATATCTGAACTTTATGGAATTTCAAAAAGCATCGCTTCGCAGGACGTATCATCTAACCACTATGGTCAGTTGAGTAGGCAGTGCCAGCGAATATTTGATTCGTACTTTTGGTTAGATTCTGCCGAACTTCAAGATATTAATCGATTGGTCAAGGAAATCGGTACAACGGCTGAATCTGTTATTGACGAATATGAAAAAGTAGAGAGTATTCGTAAGCAGTCTGATCAAGCGTTGACTGAAGCCGAAGCGAACCAACAAGAAATAATACGAAGTATCGAACCAAGTAGCTGGCATTCTCCTCAGGAGTTCGTCGAAGGGCTAAATCGCATTCGACAGTACCGCGGTCATTTGATGACGATAAAAGATTATCGTTATATTAATGTCACTAAAATAACAGAGTTAGATAATTTGATAGGTGAAATAGAGTTGGACCTGTGCCAGCAAACGGTGGATTTTCTATCGTCCGATGACGCCCTCGACAGTTATTACAAAATGCTTGAAGATATAGCAAAGAATTCTGAAAAGTCCAACACCAATGCTGAGTTAAAACCGTTTCTCGAAAAAGTTGAAAGTTTGGCCCAAGGTTTAGATCTCATTTCTGAAATGATGGCGACTTTAAAAGTTGAAGATGCCACGGTGCAAACACGAATTGTCGACTCGGTCTCTGAACTTTACGGCAAATTAAATCAGCAACGAGCTGAACTAGAGCATCAGCGAAAGAGTATGGGCAGTGTTGAAGCGACCGGACAATTTAGTGCCCGTATTAAACTTCTTAATCAAAGTATTCATAACGCTCTGGGCCTATCGAGTACTCCAGAAAAATGCGATGAGCAAGTTTCTCGATTGTTAATTCAACTCGAGGAGTTGGAAGGTGAGTTCAGTGACTATGATGATTTCGTTAACGATATCATTACAAAAAGAGAAGAAATATTTGAGTCATTCGAAGAACACAAACAGAGCCTTATTGAACAACGGCAAAGAAAAGCGCAATCACTCGCCAGCGCCGGTGAGCGAATATTGCAAAGTGTACAACGAAGAGTTAAACGATTTAATGAGCAAGATGAACTGAATACATTTTTTGCTTCCGATGGATTGGTTACTAAGATTCGCGACATTATTGGACAACTGCATGAGTACGGCGATAGCGTCAAAGCCGAAGATATTGATTCTCAACTTAAAGCGGCCAAACAACAAGCGATTCGTTCTTTAAGAGACCAAAACGATTTATATGAAGACGGTGGCCATGTGATTAAGCTGGGGCCCCGGCATAAATTTGCTGTCAATAAGCAGGATCTCGATTTAACTATTTTACCCAAGGACAAAGAGCTTTTCATTCGATTAACTGGAACTGACTTCTTCGAACGACTTGAAAATAACCGATTAACGGATCTTTCAGAATATTGGCCGATGGTAGTACCGTCTGAAACGGAGAGTCTATACCGCTCGGAGTATTTGGCTTTTAGTGTTTTGAAAGCGGCAGAATCAAATCAAGATAATCTCTCTTGGAGTCGTTTAAGTCTGGCTGCAGCAGATGTTAAAGAACTGACTAGCCTTGTCACTGATTATGCTTCACCTCGATTTAGAGACGGCTACGAGAAAGGTATTCATGATCATGACGCGGTTAAAATTCTTCAGCAACTTGTTTCGATTTACGAAATGGCTGGGGTATTTAAGTACTCTCCGTTGTCCCGAGGGCTCGCGTGTATTTATTGGGCCAACCTTCAGGGGGGGGGACAGCAAAAACTGTGGCAGCAAAAAGCGAAATCTGCCAGCCAAATGGCCACCGTGTTTTCAGATGGTAAAGCGAAGTTCCTTCTCAGAAATGAAATTGAAGCAGAGTTGACTGAGTTCGTCACTAAGTTTGAACTAGAAGTCACTCAACAAAATGTATCCAGTGCCAGTGAGTATTTGGTTGATGAACTGGCAAATCAAACGGTTAGTTTTTCTACCAGTAAGTATGCGAGGCAGCTCTGTGAAGATTTTATCACTCACTTGACGACCAACAATGTTTGGCAAGACTACCAGAAAGCCTTGAGCGATATTAAGGGACAAATTGGAAAGCGTTGGCAACTAGCGGAGAGCTGGTTGTCGGCATTTACTCAGTCTCAGAGCAAAGAACGTTATACTAGCTTTATTGGTGAGGCTATCGGAATTCTTAATGCAGAAAAAAGAATCGATCGACAAGATAGACAAATCGATATTCAAGTCGATGTAGAAGGTCTCATTGGTACCCATAACCGAATTTCAGATCGACAATTAACGATTCAGCTCGATGAGTTTCTTGACAGAAACCAGCACCATGTTGAGGTTGTTTTACCTGGTTATCACCAATATCATCAACTTCGTTCTGATGTGGTTAACGAACAACGAACTCAACTTAGATTGCACGAATTTAAAGCCAAACCATTATCCTCATTCGTTCGAAATAAACTTATCAACGATGTTTATTTGCCACTGATTGGCGATAATTTAGCAAAACAGATTGGTACAGTTGGTGATAAGAAACGAACTGATTTAATGGGCCTACTATTGATGATATCACCTCCCGGATACGGTAAAACAACCTTGATGGAGTATGTTGCTGATCGATTAGGTTTAATATTTATGAAGATTAACTGTCCCGTGATTGGGCACGATGTTACCTCTGTTGACCCAGAGCAAGCAGA
This sequence comes from Kangiellaceae bacterium, assembly GCA_019090895.1. Taxonomy (GTDB): domain Bacteria; phylum Pseudomonadota; class Gammaproteobacteria; order Enterobacterales; family Kangiellaceae. The sequence continues at coordinate 15,181 of JAHRVB010000187.1, read as the reverse complement.
TAATAGTGCAGCAAAACAAGAGCTGGAGAAACTTAACCTTGCTCTTGAAATGGGCAATAATGTGATGCTGTATTTAGATGATATCCAGCATACTAATAGTGAGTTTTTACAAAAATTCATTTCGTTGTGTGATGGAACTAGACGAATTGAAGGCGTTTGGAAGAAACAACCAAAGACCTATGATATGAGAGGTAAAAAGTTCTGTGTCGTGATGGCTGGAAATCCTTACACAGAATCTGGTGACGCATTCCAGATTCCGGATATGCTTGCTAATCGAGCGGATATCTATAATTTAGGTGATGTTTTAGGCGGGAAAGAAGAGGTATTCGCGTTGAGTTACATCGAGAACTCACTCACTTCTAATCCGATATTAGCGCCGTTGGCGACCCGAGAAATGTCCGATGTTTATAAGTTTATTGATATGGCTAACGGCAAAAATGTTGCCGCAACGGATCTTTCTCATCAGTACAGCGGTGCTGAAGTGAAAGAGATCGTTGCTGTGCTGCAAAAAATGCAGGCAGTGCAACAGGTTGTATGGCGAGTCAACCGTGAATATATAGCAGCCAGTGCACAAGATGACAAATATAGAACAGAACCTGCTTTTAAGCTTCAGGGCTCGTATAGAAATATGAACAAAATGTCTGAAAAGATTTCTTCCATAATGACTGAGGATGAAATCACTCGACTGATTGACGATCACTATTTAGGAGAGTCTCAACTGCTGACCACTGGAACTGAAGCAAACCTATTAAAACTTGCGGAGCTTCGAGATTGTTTGAGCGATGAAGAAAGAGAGCGATGGGAGAAGATTAAAAAGGATTTTGCACGCAATAAAGCAATGGGAGGCGATGACTCAGATGCCGGTAATAAAATTGTTGTTCAACTAAATGACTTAGTAACGGGATTCGATGAATGGAAGAGAATTTCTATTTCGAATAATGAATCAAATCAAACGATTAACCAAAGCCTAGCAAATTCAATTTCAAATTTGGGAACATCACAACACGATGAAAATAATTTGCAGTCAGTCGATTCGGTGGTGCAAGCGATCAATCATCTTTCTGAAACTTTTAAGAGTGTGTCTAAACAGACCGGTAAGAATCAGCCAGACACCATCGGTAAAGATATAGCCGATGCACTTGATAAGAGTCTAACGCCACTAATTAAGATCATGAGTGGCAAGTTGGATTTGGATTTAGGGACTCATCAAAAGATGACCGATATCAGTGATAAGTTAGAAATGATTGAAAAGCAGTCACAAAAGAGCAAACAAACGAAAAATAAAAAGCTATAGCAGAAACAAATGGCCAATATACACGTATCTCGAGAACATGAACTAACAATTACCGAATTAAAAACTAAGATCAATTTGATGATGCAATCAATTGAAGAAAAAATAACGTTTAATTCTGAGTGGGAAAGCGAGTCAGAGTTTACCTTTCGAAGAAAGGGCGCTAACGGTAGAATATTTATCACTGATTCAATATTCGAATTAAATCTTAATCTTGGGTTGATGTATCGAGCGCTTAGCTCTCAAATTGAAACTAAAATAGTTAAAGCTGTTAATCAACATGTACGAGAGGAGTCTTAAATGCAATGTCCTAAATGTCACTCTGGCGCTTTGCAACCAACTAAGTTAGAACATGGGTTGTCGGCGATGGGTTGTAATACTTGTGAAGGTGCATTGGTCGCTTTACTTTATTATCGAGATTGGGTTGAACGTACGCCGTTGGATCTTCAGCAGCCACAAGACGATCAAGAATCAAGTACCCCTTTACAAGCGCTTATTGGTACAACCGAAGAAACAAACTCTGCGATGAGCTGTCCTAAATGTACTCGGCTAATGCTCAAATTCAGAATTTCTGGCGAAAGTGATAACAAGCTCGATCTCTGCTCTTTTTGTGATGAGGCATGGTTAGATAAAGGCGAATGGCAATTGCTCAAAATGTTAGAGCTTAACCGAAAAATGCCGCTAGTTTTCTCTGAGCAATGGCAAACTAAACTACGAAAACAAGCCACTCAGGATGCGAGAGATAATCGGCTTTTACAATATGTCACTGAAACCGAGTTAGCCAAAGCTAAGGAATTCAAGCAGTGGGTATCTGAGCATCCCAATAAAGAGCGATTGCTTTTTTATGTAAACCAGAACTAATAGCTGAAATAGTTAGTTGACTGACGAACAAGGAAGTCATAAGGTTTACCTAATTTTTAATTCAACTGGTATACAGCTCAATGACAAATCAACTCGAACAATTAAAAACAATGACCAAAGTTGTAGCGGATACAGGTGATTTTACAGCCTTAGAAGCATTCTCCCCAGAAGATGCAACGACAAATCCCTCATTAATACTTAAAGCAATGGCCTTACCTGAATACCAGGAAACCATTCAAGAAGCGGTCGATTACGCGAAATCAAAAGCAAACGATCCGCAAAAGCGTTTAGTCGAAGCCAGCGATTATCTTAGCGTGCTCATTGGTTGTAAATTACTTTCCTTAGTACCTGGCCGAGTATCAACAGAAGTCGATGCTCGGTTATCGTACGATGTTACTGCTACGGTTGAAAAAGCAAGAAAAATAATTGCTCTATACGATGCTAAAGGATTCACCAAGTCACGCATTCTGATAAAAATCGCTTCCACTTGGGAGGGTATTAAAGCCGCAGAAATTTTGGAAAAGGAAGGAATTAATTGTAATTTGACCTTGCTATTCAGCTTTGCACAAGCCAGAGCCGCAGCTGAGGCTGGCGTCTTTTTAATTTCTCCGTTTGTGGGGCGTATTTTGGATTGGTTTAAAAAATCGACGGGTAAACAAGACTATACTTCAGAGGATGATCCTGGTGTAGAGTCCGTGAGTAAAATATTTGACTATTATAAGCAGCATCAATACTCAACCATTGTAATGGGAGCAAGCTTTAGAAATATCGGTGAAATTACAGCGTTGGCTGGTTGTGACCGGTTAACGATTAGTCCTGATTTAATGGCTGAGTTGACTCAGATAGAAGGAACTTTAGAACGAAAATTGTTTGAGCCAGAACAAATTCTTGATAGACCTATTGTTATGACCGAGCAAAAATTTAGATGGCAGATGAATGAAGACGCCATGGCGACTGAGAAAACGGCAGAAGGTATTCGTAATTTTGCCAAGGATCAGGTTAAGTTCGAGCAGATCTTGGTTAATCGACTTGGTTAACAGCAGTGAAGAGTTGCTTGGTAATAAGTTATTGGTTTTGACAAAAATGTAGAATCTAATTGCGTTTTAGCTGACAATTTCTCGGGAAGGAATTATGACTTTAAATTTAACCGGTCTACCAAAAGGACTCTTTGGAACGACAACGATATTGTTGCTATTACTTGCCACTAAGGCAACCGCAAATAGCGCTGTTGAAAAAGCTGAACGACTCTTCAGCCAAGCCGTATCATCGCCATCGGTTCCTGGTATTAGCGTAGCCACCGCTAATGAAGATGGTATCGTTTGGGCCAAGGGGTTCGGTTTTGCTAATCTAGAAAACAATATCCCTATGACTTCCCAAACCAAGCTAAGGATCGGCAGTATTGCTAAGGTCATCACGGCTTCTGCTTTAATGAGACTTCATCAACAAGGAAAGATAGACTTTGACAGTCCTATAGGCCAGCTTGTAGCAGAATGGCCAAACAAGCACCCTTCCATTAGTTTGAGGCAGCTTACGAATCACACCTCGGGAATTCGTCATTATCGTGGTAAGGAATTTCTATCCAATAAACAATACTCAACGCGTACTGACGCTCTCGCGATATTCAAGCAAGATTCTTTGAAATTTCAGCCTGGCAAGTCGTTCAGTTATTCTACCTATGCTTGGACTCTTGTTAGTGCAGCCATGGAAAAGGGGGATAAAGTTCGTAACTTCAAACAAATAATTCGAGACGAAGTAATATTCCCTTTGGAATTAAACGACACTACGTTCGATGATCATGCGCCAATAATTAAAAATCGGCATACGCCTTACTCCTATCGAAACAAACAGCTTTATAACTCGCCCGCGGTCAATAGCAGCTACAAATACGCAGGTGGCGGTTTTCTTTCCTCAGCAAGTGATGTTGCAAAGTTTGCAATGGCCCATGCTCAAGAAGGTTATTTGAAGCAAGCGTCACTGACTCAAATGATGACCAAAACAGCTGGAAATAAGGGCTCCAATTTTGGTATTGGTTGGCTTGTTGGTTTTGATTCCTACCTCAAAAATTATAAAAAGGAGCCGGTGTTAAATCAACAAGCAATTAATGTCATGAACCGGCATGCCAACTCCGTTATGCACGCCGGAGGCAGTATGGGCGGAACGACTATGATGATTTTATGTCTTGAGCATAATCATTCTATCGTGGTGGTTAAGAATGTTAGTGGAGAGAAAAGCGCTAACGTTTTTCAATTAGCGCTGCTAACTCTCGATTTGTTTACTGATGTAGAGAAATAGAAAACTGAAATAATTCGCCAGATAGGATTTGACGCTCTATTTTTCCAATTGATAGTTTTTCTCAGCTGCTTGTTTTTTAATGGCCTTAGTTAAAGCATCACTCATACTAGGTGCTGCCGCCACTTGTTTCTTTTTTTGCTCATTTACATACACTTTTCGTTTTTCGCTCAGGGCCTTAATCTCTTGTTTAAGTTGCGATCGCTGGCCACTTTTTTCTGCAATGTATTTTTTCTTTTCATCGTTCGACATAGGTTTCATTTCTTCTGGTAGATTGCTTGATTCCATTTTTAACAGTTCATCGTCTGTAATTTCTCCTTCCGCCAAAGCATCAACTAGATCCCATTTGGCATTGTTGTAATAACTGGATGATTTGGTGATAGCACGCTTAGATAACAAGCCAGCAGAAATATTTCGAGTATTGGTATCTTGTTCTTTTTGTCGTCGAGACTTTTCTTTTCCTTTACTGCCATAAGGCACGTAAGTGTTATTTAACTGAGAGTTTAGTTCAGCTATGCGTCTATCTTGTGGTGCGAGTACATGAACGGCTCGGCGATTGCTGTCGATGCTCATGTAATCGCCTCCGGCAATCAACGCACCACTTTGCCAACCTGTTTCAATACCCACTTGATGATCGCCCGCATGAATTGTATTAACGGCTATTCCATGCCGACTCGCTAATTGCAATGCATCTCTGTAATTAACGGGACCTTGTGTAAAAGGTTCATTACCAGCAATAAAAATGGTTTTAATATCATTATTATTGTGACTCCAGTTTAAGCTACGGACAGCTGTCTTAATTGCGAACCCGCAGTATTCGCTTCCACCATTAGTGGTTAATGAAAATAATCCTTCGGAAACCTTATCTAATTCTTGAGTAAAGTTATTTAACATTCGCACAAAACCGGTATCTCTTGGATTCCCATCGTTTCCATATTCAAACAATGCGACCTCTAATATTGGGGTTACGCCATTTCGTTTTGCGGTTGAAAACTCGTTGACGACCTGCCAGATTTGATTGCGAGTTTGATCGATCAAACCATCCATACTGCCACTAGTATCCAATAATATTGCTAGTTGAATCTTCGGTTTATGTTTTGGCACTGTAGTAATAAGGTGTTTTTTAATATCGCCTTTGTTATGTGCGAGTGTCGTAAGTGGGGCGGCTGTCACCGTTAAGGCGGCGATTATTGATAGTAATACAGAGGTTCGTTTATGCATGGTCTTCTCCAAACAATCTTCTATTGAGAGTGATAGATTAACCAATAACTTGATTTTATTTAAGACGCAAAAAAGTAAACAATTTTGGGCCTCGGTTTACATTAACTTTACAAACACTTAGAAGGTTTTATGAGAGTTCCATCGGGAATTATAAAGCATTTTGAAATAAAGATAGAGAATACCAAATTGATAACTGCCGACCATCGATCCGATAGTCGGCAAAGTTGGTAAACTTTACGAGAGGTTAAGCTAACGCTGCTTTTTGTGCTTCAATGATCTCTCTGATACCTTGATGACCTAGGTTCATCATTTCAGTCAGCTCTTGTTGATTAAATGTCGCACCTTCCGCTGTACCTTGAATCTCGATAATACCACTTTCTTCGTTCATCACGACATTCATATCGGTTTCAGCAACTGAATCTTCTGGATAATCTAAATCCAAAACAGGAGTGCCTTTGTAAATACCAACTGAAACAGCAGCAATCATGTGTTTCATTGGATTAGTTTTTATTTTGCCCTTCCGAATTAGATGATTCACGGCTTCTGTCAGCGCAATACAACCGCCTGAAATAGAGGCTGTTCGTGTACCTCCATCAGCCTGCAACACATCGCAATCGATAGTGATCGTGAATTCACCTAACAACGATAAATCAATGGCTGCACGTAACGAACGGCCGATTAGACGTTGGATTTCTTGAGTTCGACCGCTTTGTTTTCCGCGTGCTGCTTCTCGATTATTTCGAGTGTGAGTCGCCCGAGGCAACATGCCGTATTCTGCGGTAAGCCATCCTTGCTTTTTACCCTTCAAAAATCGAGGAACTCCTTCTTCTACCGATGCGGTACAAAGCACTCTGGTTTCACCCATTTCGATAAGCACAGAGCCTTCCGCATGGTTGGTAAATTGGCGGGTGATATTAATTGGACGTAATTGATTACTGGTTCTGCCACTAGGTCGCATTTCGTTCTCCGAGGGATAAAGCGATATTTAGCCGAATTCTAACGAAAAAGCGTCAGTTTTCATATAAATGACGCTATTTAAACTGATTTATTCAAAAACAACGCGACTCAAGGTACAATTTATACCTACTCAAGGCCATAGAGCGCATCGCAAACGGCCTAAGAACAGGAAATCCACATGATTAAAAGTATGACCGCTTTTGCTAGACAACCTATTGAAAAGGAATGGGGGACTGGTGCGTGGGAGATTCGTTCCGTCAATAGCCGTTTTTTAGAAACCAATTTTAGACTTCCCGAATCATTTCGATATCTTGAGTTTAAGTTGCGCGAAAAACTGCGCAAGAAACTCAGTAGAGGAAAGATAGACTGTACTTTAAGAGTCGAAATGAGTCAGGGAGCGGGCGATGATATTTCGATCAATAAGTCTTTGGCCGAATCACTGCTTAAATCTCACCAGTCTTTGCAGCAAATAGCAGGCATTGAACAGCCGCTTGATCTGACTAAAATGATGTTATGGCCTGGCATCATCAAGAAAACCGAAGTGGACAGTGACCGAATGGAAAAAGAGTTGCTAGGGTCGCTCGATCAAGCTATTGAACAACTGATTTCTATGCGGGCAAGAGAAGGTACCAGCATCACAGATATGATCCAACAACGATTAGGCACTATCGGAGAGCAAGTCGTTTACGTTAGAGAGGAAATGCCGATTATTGCTAAATGGCAACGTGATAAAATATTATCTCGTTTTGAAGAGATAAAATTAGAATTTGAGGAAGCGCGCATAGAGCAAGAAATGGTGATGATTGCACAAAAAATTGATGTGGATGAAGAACTTGACCGCTTGGATGCTCATATTGGAGAAGTTGCGCGATTACTTAAAAAAGGTGGGGTCGTAGGGCGCCGTTTGGATTTTTTGATGCAAGAATTGAATCGCGAAGCTAATACCTTGGGGTCAAAATCTATCAGCGCAAAGACCACCGCTGCTTCAGTAGAGTTGAAAGTCTTGATAGAGCAAATGCGAGAACAGATCCAGAATATCGAATAGTAATTTATTGGGACTGGAATGGCGATAAACTAGCGCAAATTCCATGCCCTTGCTAAACTAAATACGTATCCGAAGCAGTCCTTTCAGCATAAAAGAGTAATTAAAAAAAGATGGAACAAGCCACCGCAAATTTATTTGTTGTTTCCGCGCCTTCGGGAGCGGGTAAAACGAGTTTATTAAAACAGTTGATTAGCGAACTTGAGAGTGTACAAACTTCAATTTCGCACACGACTAGAACGAAGCGAGAAGCGGAAGTTGACGGTGTTGATTATCATTTTGTTAACTCAGAAACTTTCAAAGCGTTGATTGATGAAGGAGCTTTTTACGAAAATGCTGAAGTATTTGGCAATTGTTACGGAACAAGTAAGTCCTCCATAGCTGATCAATTAGCGAAGGGCATTGATGTAATCTTAGAAATAGATTGGCAAGGGGCTAGACAAATAAGAGAACAATTACCACACAGTAAGTCTGTTTTCATTTTGCCGCCCAGTAAAGCCGAGTTAGAAAATCGATTACAGGGCCGCGGACAAGATGACGATTCTGTTATAAAAGGTCGAATGGATGCCGCAATTAGCGAAATGTCTCACTTTAATGAATATGACTATTTGGTCATCAATGATGACTTTTCCAGCGCAGTTGCTGAAATTAAAGCAATAATATTGGCAGAAAGACAAAAACTGCCCGTTCAGCGCAAAAAACATGCTCATTTGTTATCCAATCTTTTGGAGTAACCGTTGTTTTAAGGTAAACTATCCGGCCTTTTTGAGTAGGGGCTGGTAATGTCGTGAGAAAAAATTCTACTCATTTGATTTTTGATAAATTGTTTATAGGCTGGATTAACCAATGGCAAGAGTAACAGTAGAAGACGCAGTTGATGCGATCGGTAACCGATTTGACCTTATAATGGTCGCTTCGAAACGTGCAAGACAGTTAGCAACCGGTGGAAAAGAAGCAATGGTTGATTGGGATGATGACAAACCAACAGTTGTCGCTTTGCGTGAAATTGAACAACATTTAGTCTCGGTAGAAAACGTGGATAAATTAGGTGCAGCGCCTGTAGACGATATGATTGACGACATAATCGAAGACTAAATCCAAATCGTTTTTTCGACTCTGTCTTAGGAGACTGATGTGTATTTATTTAGCGGTCTTAAAGAGCAGTTATTAAGCTACTTAGACGCGTCACAAGTTGAAAAAATTCAACAGTCATACGTCTTTGCTCGAGATTCACACGAAGGTCAATTGAGATCCAGCGGCGATCCCTATATAACGCATCCGGTCGCCGTAGCAAAAATTCTAGCAACACTCCATTTAGATTCCCAAACCATAATGGCCGCATTGATGCATGATGTCATTGAAGACTGTGAAGTCACCAGTGGTGAAATCAGCGACCAATTTGGTGTGCGGGTCGCAGCCTTAGTTGACGGTGTTAGTAAGCTAACTCAAATTAAATTCCGCTCTCGCAAAGAAGCCCAAGCTGAAAATTTCCGCAAAATGATGATGGCAATGGTCGAAGACCTTAGGGTGGTGTTGATCAAGCTAGCGGATCGTCTTCACAACATGAGGACTCTGGGTGCACTCAATAATGAAAAACGAGCCCGAATAGCCACTGAAACGATGGAGATCTATGCGCCAATAGCGAATCGTTTAGGTATGTTCGCTATTCGCCAAGAATTAGAGGAATTATGTTTTACTGCCCGATATCCCATGCGAAGTCGAGTACTCAAAGAATCAGTCAGAAAGGCGCGTGGTAATCGTAAGGAAATCATCAATAGTATTTCCAATAACATCTTACAAAGACTTAATGCTGAAGGCATCGGTGCCGAAATAAATGGCCGAGAAAAAACGGTGTTTAGCATTTACAAAAAAATGCTTAACAAGGTTGGTGTTTTCGAAGAAGTGATGGATGTTTACGGTTTCCGAGTGATTACTGATACTGAAGATAGTTGCTACCGGATTTTGGGGCAGTTACATAATTTGTACCGTCCTGTTCCTGGTCGGTTTAAAGATTACATGGCAATACCGAAAGCCAACGGTTATCAATCTCTTCATAGTACATTGAAGGGACCTCATGGTTTACACATCGAAGTGCAAATTAGAACCACCGAAATGGATCAAATGGCAGAAAATGGAGTCGCGGCACATTGGCTCTATAAGAATCCTAGTGACGTTAATCGTGCCGAAGTAAAAGCGCGCGAATGGATGAGTAATTTGATGGAGTTGCAAGAAAATAGCGGTGATTCACTCGAATTTATAGAAAACGTTAAGGTCGATTTATTCCCAGACGAAGTTTATATCTTTACTCCCAATGGCAGTATTATTGAACTACCAAAGAACGCCACGCCGGTAGATTTTGCTTATGCGATTCATACGGATGTGGGAAATAGCTGTATTGCTTGTAAGGTCGATAGCACGATAGTGTCTTTATCTCGACAGCTTATAAACGGTCAAACCGTTGAAATCATCACAGCGCCGGGTGCAAAGCCTAACCCTGGTTGGTTGAGTTTTGTAGCAACCAGTAAAGCACGAACCAATATCAGACATTTTATTAAGAACCTTCGTCGCGATGATGCCATTAATCTTGGGCGTCGTTTATTAGAGAAATCTTTGGGCAACCAATCCATAGAATCCATTGATCAAGATATTTTGCAAAGAGTCACAAAAGAAACTAAGAAAGGAAGTTTTGACGATATTCTCGCGGAAATAGGGTTAGGACAAACGGCGAGTGTCATTATTGCTCACCGCTTATCGCCGAGCTCAGAAGACGAAATAAAAAAACATCACGATACCAATAGACCACTGGCTATCAAAGGAACCGAAGGAATGATGATTGAGTATGCAAAATGCTGTCATCCGATTCCTGGGGATTCGATCGTTGGAACGATTAGTAGTGGTGGTGGTTTTATTCTGCATCGGCAAGATTGTAAAAATATCGCCGATCACTCAACTAAATTGGATAAATATGTACCCGTGCAATGGGAAAAGAATGTAGAAGGCTTATTTCGGGTAGAATTAAAAGTAGAAGTGATGAATCGACACGGCGTCTTAGCCAAAGTAACTAATTTAATCGCCGATGAAGGCGTTAATATTGTAAATGTTGCCATTGATGCGATGGACGGATCAACGAACCTATTGGGGTTTGGTCTCGATTTGAAAGGACGCCTTAAATTAGCCAACTTGATCAGAAAGATTCGACTGTTCGATTTTGTGATTAAAGTGTCCCGAAAACGATAGTCGCTCGATACTGAAAACTAACTCTATTTATAATAATAGTTCGAGGAAATAAAATGAGCAAAACAGTAATACATACTGATAACGCCCCAGCCGCTATAGGTACTTATTCTCAAGCGATAAAATGTGGGGACACCGTTTATGTTTCTGGACAAATACCCCTCGACCCAAAAACAATGGAATTTGTTTCGCAAGATATTGAGCCTCAAATCCACCAAGTATTTAAAAACCTTTCAGCCGTCGCCGTCGCGTCGGGTGGCGATTTAAATCAAATAGCGAAGCTAAATATTTTTCTAACTGATTTGTCTTGTTTTCCTTTGGTCAATCAGATCATGTCAGAATATTTTCAACAACCCTACCCTGCACGAGCTGCTGTCGGAGTAAAGGAACTGCCGAAAGGCGCTTTAGTCGAAATGGATGCAATATTGAGTCTTGAGCATTAATCAATAGAACGAAGTCATACTCAAAGAGTTCCTCGCCGTGTTGGATTGGATGTAAATATGGTTTGGCTCTAGAATTTGATATATGAGAATCTCGCTTTGAAAAATCCTCGAAATCATAAAATAATTGAATTACTCAATCGAAGGCAAAAAGACATCACGGTATTTATGGATGAAGTCCATAAGCCGCACAACCTCGCTGCAATTGTTCGAACTTGCGACGCCGTTGGTATTGGTGATGTGCATGCAGTCTACCCAGAAAGCGTACTACGAAGGAGTCATGGAACAGCGATGGGAAGCAATCGTTGGGTGACTACTCACACCCATGATGAACTCGCTCCCGCTATAGAAATGCTAAAATCGGAAGGCAAACAAGTTCTGGCGGCTCATTTCTCTGAACGAGCAGTTGATTTTCGTTCAATAGATTACACAAAGCCAACAGTTCTGTTGGTCGGATCTGAAAAGTTTGGAGTCAGTGAACAAGCTGCTGAGTTAGCTGATGAACATATTCTCGTTCCAATGTTGGGTATGGTTCAGTCTCTTAATGTATCTGTCGCCGCTGCAATTATTCTTTATGAAGCTCAAAGACAAAGAGAAGTAGCCGGTATGTATCAATCACGACAGCTCGAAGATGTATATTGTGAAACTTTAAGGTTTCAATGGTTACATCCTCAAGTCAAAATTTTCTGTGATAAACACCAACTACGATATCCCCATATCGATGAAAATGGCGATATTTTCGACAGCGAATGGTTCCAACTTAGGCACGATATCATTAATAATTAAAATGAACTACGATAAATTTTTCGATCACCCTATTATAGACGTACGCTCTGAGGCTTCGTTTTTCATCAGCCATATAAAGGGAGCGGCGAACTTTCCAGCCGAATTACTGGAAGAGCGAATGCACGAGTTGCCGTTACGAAGTGTACCTCTTAATTTATATGGTTCGACAGTAGAACTTGAGTGCGCACATTCTTTTCTTAAATCTAAGGGCTACTCAATCATTGCTGAGATGCAAGATTCTGCTTCTTCACTCTCAAAAAATAACCGACAGAACTATTTTGAATCTGGGAACGATTCTCCGAGATTATGGAATCCGTCAGACGTCGTGTCACACTTTTGTAGTGAATTTGAGATGAATGGGAAAAAAACGGCATTGGATTTGGCTTGTGGTTCCGGTCGGGATAGCCTTTACTTGACAATGCAAGGCTGGCGAATGACAAGCGTCGATTACAGTTCTACGGCGCTCAAAAAACTCAGCGATTCCGCCCAGCGTTTAGGTTTATGCGTTGAAACGCTGGAATTAGACATCGAAAAGGACTTTGATAAATTAATCAGTCGTGAACAGAGTTTCGATGCAGTATTGGTCGTAAGGTATTTGCATAGACCGATACTTCACGCGCTTAGTTCATTGATTGCCGATTCGGGTTACATTATTTATCAAACTTTTATGAGAGGAGCTGAAGTTTTCGGAAGCCCCAGGAATCCTCGTTATTTGTTGGAGAAAAATGAATTGGCGGAAGTCTTCAAAGAATTTGATATATTGGTTAATGAAGTCTGTTATTTGCCAGACGGTCGACCAACAAATCGCTTTATTGCGAAAAAGAAAATAGTTGGTAAGACTTAAATATTGTTTCCTACTGCTATAATAAGAAAGCGAGTTCTCAATTAATAACCGAATTCAAGGTTAGGTGGAAAATAGCAATGATGCTAAACAAGGAAAAACGAAGAGCCGTACTTTTTGCAGATATCTCCGGAAGTTCAGCTCTTTATAAAACCAAAGGAAATAGCCAAGCTAAAACAATCATTGGGCAGTTGCTGAGTGAAATCCAGATTCTTACCATTCATCACAAAGGGCGTGTTGTAAAAACCATTGGTGACGAAGTCATGGTGAGCTTTTTATCAGGACAAAATTGTATTGATACTGCAATTGCAATACAAGAGAGTTTTGCAGCAAGTTACACTCAACATCACTTGATGGTCAGTATAGGAGTTTCTTTTGGAAGCGTTCTATTAGAAAACGGAGATCTGTTTGGTGAAACTGTTAATGACGCTGCATTTCTTACAAAGGTAGCGAAAGGAAGTCAGATCCTATTTTCAGAAGCCATATTAGAAGAGCTGACGATTGAACAAAAATCACAGGCAAGAGAATTTGATTGGGTTAAATTCAAAGGTGCTAAGGAAAACTCACCTATTTTTCGCTATTATTGGCAGGATAGTAGCGATATTTATAATGAGACTCGATTTCTATCCACAGAAGTGGTGCTCGATGAAGTAAGCAAACAAATTCTGACACTGCTACACGACGATAGTGAAATTCTTATCGAACCTGAGCTGACGCCTTTTATGATCGGAAGAAACCTTTCTACTTGTCAACTAGTGCTCGATGATACTCAAGTTTCCCGAGAGCACTGCCACATTAGCTATAGTCGCGGAAAATTCGTATTAGTTGATCATTCTACTAACGGATGTTATCTGAAACCTGAAAATGGCTTGGAATTTTATTTACGTCGAGAGGAGTTCCCATTATTGGAAAATAGCTCACTGTCTCTCGGAGTACCTGCTCACAAATCCACTAGTCATCTAATTCAAATAAGATATCAAAATAATTAATTATAATAAAAGGAACTATATATGAGGCGAATTGCGTTTTGGTCTCCCAAAGGGGGAGTTGGCAAAACTACACTCGCTCTAAACTTTGCGGCTGCAGCCTATTATGCTGGGAATAGAGTGATTTTGTGCGATTTGGATCCTCAACAATCTGCTGTTGATGTTTTTTCGGATAATAAACTACCGTTTACTGTAGTGAAAGATCTTCCGCAAGTTACACCTAATGTCGATATAATGATCTTTGACTATGCGCCTTCTCTAGATAACGTTCCCGTTGAAGAAACGATTGTTATTCCTTTGCGAGCAAGTATTTTAGATTTAAAAGCAGTTGCACGCACTTCTCGTCTCGTTCGAGATAAACGGGTTATAAAATGCGTTAATGCTGTTGATACCCGCCGGCAAGATGAAAGGATTTTAGCGATGAAGCTTTATGCTGATGGTGCTCACCTAGTAAAAGACCGTTCGGTCTATGTGAGAAGCCTTACTAGTGGTCATACAGTTTTTCAGAAGAACATTTATGGTGCTCGAGAGGCGAAAATGGAAATTAATAGATTACTTGAGAAAGTGCTGAATCCTGGTGATTGATGGCGTTTAAATATTGTAAGGCATAAAAAAAGGAGGCTAAAAGCCTCCTTTTTTTATGCCATTACTTAGCATCACAAAAATATTACTTTTTTGCAGGTGCTTTTTTCTTAGCTTTTTTCTTAGCTTTTTTTGGTTTTGCAGCTGCAGCAACCAATTTAGCTTCTAAACTAGCAGATGCTTTTGCTTGCTTAGCTTGTAGACGAGAAACAGCAGCTGCGTCTTTCTTAGCAGCACTTGCCATCTTCGCTTTAACACCCTGCATAGCTTTAAGTAGAGTATTGGCAGCTTTAACTGCATCGCCAGCAACTTTAGCTTTTGCTTTTTGATCTTTAGCTTTAGCTGCAACTTTTACTTTAGCTGAAGTTGCTGATGCTACAGCTTTCTTAGCTGCTGCAGTTTTCTTTTTAGCGGCAACTGTCTTCTTAGCTGCTACAGCTTTCTTAGCTGCTGCAACTTTTGAAACAAGACCTTTTAAAGTAGCGTCAGCTTTTTTAGCTGCGGCATTTGCTTTTTCGCATGCTTTGCTTGCGCTAGCAATTGACTTGTCAACACCAGCAGAGGCTGCTTTCTTAGGAGCTGCTTTCTTAGGAGCTGCTTTCTTAGGAGCTGCTTTCTTAGGAGCTGCTTTCTTAGGAGCTGCTTTCTTAG
>JAHRVB010000186.1 GCA_019090895.1 Kangiellaceae bacterium | reverse complement strand
TGTCGGGTTTCGCGAGGAGATGCTCTACCAGACCTACAAATGTACCTTAATTGAATATTCCAAAAATCTTTAATCCCAGTAAAAACAAGTAGTTACTCTAATTTGAATCCAAGTTTAACATCGTACGAGCAACAGCCCAAAATTATTTCAAGAAGTTAATCATACTAGACTATAAGTAAAGCTTGCTTGACATGGTGTGAGTTGACAGGTAAAGTGTACTTTACATTAAGTCAAATAAGGTGGACATATATTAATGAGTGACAACGATTGCGAAGACTGGAACGAAGAAACCAGGCGAAATACTAAGAAGTTGGCCCTGTGGACTGGAGCTTGGTTGGCAACCATGGCTGTCGCTACTTTCGGTTCATTATTATTGTGGCCAGAAAGCCAATGGCTCAAAGTGACATCGGTACTCATTAATTTACTGGTGGGAATCGGAGTAATCTTTGCCAACAAAAGACATCTCCAAGGTCTGGATGAGTTACAGCAGAAAATTCAATTGGAAGCCATGGCATTAGCTTTAGGGGTCGGGATGATTGGAGGGTTAAGTTATTCAACTTTGGATGTGATCGATGTGATTCCATTTGATGCCGAGATCTCGCATTTGGTTATGGCTATCGGTTTGACGTATTTGGCTGGAACAATCTTTGGTCTAAGGCGCTATCGATGAAAAATAGATTAAAGGTTCTTAGAGCTGAGCGAGACTGGACTCAGGCAGACTTAGCTAAGGCACTCAATGTGTCGAGACAAACGATAAATGCGATAGAAAAAGGCAAATTCGACCCCAGTTTACCCTTAGCATTTAAGGCGGCAAAGTTATTTGATATGTCGATAGAATCAATTTTTGATGATGGAGAATAGGAGAAAATCATGCAGAGTAATAAACAATCTTTGGTCATCTTTAACGCAATATTTTTTGCTGCCGTAATGTTACTGATGGCGTATTTATTTCCTAAAGAGCAAAACGGTATGATGATTAATCATTTCTTAATTGCCGTGTGGTTCAGCGTGAATTCGTACTTGGTTCAGCGTAATGCAAAACATTGATGAGCTTTATATCGAGCTAATCAATGTTAAACAACAACTGAAAGTTGAGGGAAAGACACTGTCTGGAGCGGAAGTTATGGGGATGTTACTAGTAATCTTATCTGTTGTCCTAACACTTGCCATTGAAAGAGATTCGGTTGGTCCGAATCTTATATATTGTGTTGTGGCGATGTGTTTAGGATTACTCATTATAGATTGTTTAATGAGAGGAGATGTTTATCGTCAAAAAAAGAGTTTCGTAAAAGAAACGCCTTCACAAAACTCTTTATAAAGTTCGTACAAATTCTTTAAGCCTTGATGAAGCAACGACTTTTGTTGCCCCATCGAACGAGATTATCTAATCGACTTTAAATCCATTCACGCCATCTTCAATATTCTTAGCCAATTGCTGAATCTGAACAGAAGCCTCATCAGTACTTGATGACATTTCCTTTGAGATTTGTATTTGGGCGTTTAACTCATGTAAATTTCGATTGATTTCATCCGTTACTGAGGTTTGCTCTTCTGTCGCTGTCGCCGTTTGAATCGACATGTTACTCACTGTTGTGACAGTGCTCAGTATTTTCTTCAAGGAAGATTCTGTTTCCTTGGATAATTCCACAGTCTTGGCCACTTTTTCAAATCCATCATCGATCTGATTAACCACTTTATCCACGCCAGACTGAAGAGACTCAATCATTTTTTGAATGCTGTTAGTTGATTCTTGAGTCTTTTGAGCTAGGGTTCGAACTTCATCGGCTACGACGGCAAACCCTCGACCTTGCTCGCCCGCACGTGCCGCTTCAATCGCAGCATTTAGAGCCAATAAGTTTGTTTGATCTGCGATACCTCTGATAACATCGAGTACACCCGAGATATTATGGGAATCTTCAGCGAGAACCTTCGTCCCTTCGGATGCTTTGGCAATGGTTGTGTAAAGTTGCTCAATCTTAATGACCGATTCTTGTATTTTATCGACACCTTCCGCTGAGAAGCCTATGGCCTCCTTTGTTTCATCAGCGGTTTGCAGGGCGATATTCGCCAATTCTTTAGTAGACATACTCATTTCATGTACCGCCGTGACGATCATGTCAGAAGCGGTGTGTTGTTGGTTGGCTACCTCTTTTCCTTTTTCGGCCGATTCTTTTAATACACAACTGCTTGAACCTAAATGTTGGACGTCGCTACGAACACCAGAAATTAGTTCCTTTAAACTATCAACAAACTGGTTGAACGCCACAGCAAGTTCACCAATTTCGTCATTTTGTTTTATTTCTATTTTGTTGGTTAAATCTCCTCCACCAGAGGTTATTTTATCGATTTCCTTTTTGATAACATTTAATCTTTCCAATAAGAATTTTTGACTAAAAAAAGCAGAAAATGTCGTAATAAGAATGATGACGATTGCGATGCTTGCGGTTGTCACTTTGAAATCACTATTTGATTCTTGTATTTCTTTTTGTAGTATCTCTGATTTTTCGAATGCGCTTTCACCTGCTAAGTCGTAGAGTTTCCTTAATTCGGAAAAGTACTTTTGCGAAGTTCCCTTAGTCATTTCTATCGCAGCCGCAGTGTCTCCATTTTTCTTAACTTCGATGACTTTTTTGACCTCTTCAAACCATTTTTCATAAAGGTCATCGAATTCACTCAGAGAATCTAAGACATCGGGATAATCAGCCATTAATTCTCGATATTTGTTAAATCGGTCTTTAGCTTGCTGAGCATTCTCATTAATATCGCGGGTAAACTCAGTGGCAGAGGCGGTAGAGTTAACCATTTTAATTTCTGCGACTCTAGACTGATATAAATCGCGATCAGCGTTTAGTACAGCATTGATTGCCGGCATAAATTTATTGGGGAATACATTAGCATTATTTTCTAATTTTTCAGTCAATACGAAATTAGCATAGGTGATCGCTATCAACGATAGCAAAGCGATTGCCAAGGGAATGGAGTACTTTATCTTTATACTAAGGTTATTAAACATAACAAGCTCATTATTTTTATTTCGGTTAATCGGGGTAGCGTTTCTTCAGAATACGAAGCATTGATTACAATTCAAATATAATTATAGTGGATATTTAACAGTTATTTCGAAAAACGGAGTATTAATTCACTGTAAGTGAAAATAATCGTAACTATTTGTTATTTATAGGGTTCATGCTGAGTATTCGATGAGATAACTAAGCGGCGACTTTAAATAAGTTAACGGAATTGAGCTAACACAACATTGGATTAGGATGGTTTAGAACAAGAGACGGTACAAAAACAAGCTGTCCAAACGGGGGGACTCATCGAGAATCATTATTAGAAAAGCCCGACGGGGTTGAGCGTGCCGAATTTCGGTTGCATCAATACGTGACCTAGTTTGCATTTATCGCCCATCGATATTGGCTCACATCATTCTTCAGCTTTCGTTCATAAATTATCACTTAAACTAACCTTAACATGTCAACAAACGTAGGAGAGACTGCCATGACAAAGCAACTAATAACTGGGCTATTGATGGTCGTAACTGTTTCAGCCGCAAACATGAGCTGGGCCGGAGACAGAGAAGGTCAAAAGCGAGGACCACAAGCGAAGTCGTCGCAACACGAGTCGAAAATGAGACGACCCAAAAGGGATATTAAGGTTGAAAAGAAAAGCCATCGTAAGCAAGCCAAGCGAGAGATAAAACGTACTGATAAAAATCGTCACGCACGCAGAAGCGAGAATCGGTCACACGATAATCGCAGAGCTAATAGTCGTCATGATTCTCACAGACATGACTCTCATAGAAATAAGGCGCATAAGAAGAAATCACACAAACATCATTCTCATCGTTATAACAGTCATTCGAGACGCCATGCGTCGCATGACCATCACAGAAGTCATCGTCATAATCGTCATTACAACCGACATTATGTAGCGACTCACGATGATTATTACGGGCGATTTTATGGATATTATGACCAATATGGTGACTATCATGCTTATGATTATGGTTATTATGATCGAAGAGGTCGGTATGTTGCTCACTATCATAGCTCGCATTGCGGACATCATGTAACGCCAGTATTGGGGGCTGTAGTGGCTGGGATATTAATTGCTAGTATTTTTGATTAAACACGTAGGGTTTGGAAAGGGTTAGAATGGGAACTCTAGCCCTTTTTTATGGTCAAAAGCGTTTCGCAGCGCTGCGCTCTGACTGCGAGTAACTTTTGTAAGAAGACAAAAGTCACCAAAAACTTCTTACGTTGAAACGAGCACGTATGGATTTCGTTGAACGTTTGAACTTCTTAATTATGACGAGTATTGGCATTTAGTGCCCATCGGGTGAAAAAGAACTCGCCGGCGGCTCAAACAGCTTTTCCACTGATCCGGTGGGCATGGGGATGTCAGGTTTGTTCGTAGCCACTGGGCAAAAAGATGTCAGTCTCTTAGAATACCAAAAGTCGTTCCCCATTATTCTGAGTTTCATAGCAGGTATTGCTCCCTTCGCTCAGGGGTCCGTTATAACCGCTTAGAATTCGTCTTGCTTGTTATCCATAAGCTATCCTTGAAAGTATCGATATGAAGATGACAGGTTTCTTGAGTTACAAAAAATAAGTTAAGGATGGTAAACGCAAACTAGCTCATTACTATCAAATAGAAGCCTCAATCGCGGTGCCTAGTGCGAACGCTAAGGGGATTTTTGGTTACTTTTTGGCCTCTAGCAAAAAGTGACTCGCAGTCAGAGCGTAGCGCTGCGAAACGCATTTGAAGTTTTAGTATTTTATTAAAAAATACTAAACTGCTAACTCTACATCAACCGCGACAACTTTATACTCTGGACACATCGTCTCCGTATCACAAACATCCCCAGTTAATCGATTAACCATCAACTCTGGAAAATGAAAAGTAGTAAATAGAATCCCAGGTTTCACTTTCTTACTTAACTCGGCCACCATTTCAATTTCCCCTCGTTCGCTTTTTAAGGTGACTTTATCGTCGGTAGATATATTCTTACGTCTCGCATCTTTTGGATTGATTAAAAGAATATCCTTGTCAACGAGTTCTTTGTTGCCGGTCCTTCTAGTCATGGTGGCGGCGTTATAATGTTCCAGCACTCGACTAGTGGTTAAAATAAATGGAAAAGCATCGGCATTGCTGAGCATTTCTTGAGACTCTTCCCAAGGATAAAAATGGAATTTCCCCTTGCCACGCTTGAACTCGGTTATATGAAGAATATCTGTTCCTAGGCCATCATTAAGTACTGGCCATTGTTTCCCTTGTTCGCCCAGTTCATTCCATTTTACGCCGGCAAAGAAAGGAACAATTTGAGAAATTTCTTTCAATAGCTCTTCCGGCTCAGCACTTTGTATCTTACCGGTCATACGTTCGATCACATCAGCAAGAATTTGTCCGTCGGTCTTACAACCTTGTAAAGGTTTAACGGCGGCATTAACCGCCTGAATTCTTCGCTCACCGTTGGTGAAGGTGCCTGATTTTTCCAGAAAAGAAGAGCCAGGTAAAACAACATCGGCTAGCTTTGCAGTTTCTGACATGAAAATTTCTTGTACGACTAAAAAGTCTAGGTTATCCAGTGCTTTTAGGACATGTTGTTGGTTGGGGTCGGTTTGAGCGATATCTTCACCGAGAACCCACAGGGCTTTTAGCTTTCCCTCTATGGCTGCGTTAAACATTTGTGGGATTTTAAGACCTTCGGTGGTTGGCATATCCACGCCATAATGAACTTG
>JAHRVB010000185.1 GCA_019090895.1 Kangiellaceae bacterium | reverse complement strand
GTTGCTCGACGCCATGACTTTGCGATTTCGCCCGATTTAACTTCCTTGGTGAAAATATCGGCAACGGTGGTCTGCCAATTTAATTGACCAGTTTCCACCAGTCGACCAATCATTGTTGCCGTCACAGACTTTGTTACTGAGCCGATATGCCATTGATCAGTTAGAGATAAGGCAACGCCACTGTCGATTTTTCTTTCGCCAGATACGGTTTCGGCAATAAGTTTTTGCTGATGAAAAACCATCGCCCCAAAACCAACGAGCTCCTCGTCTTTTTGCAATTTAGTGACCAACTCACTAAGCTTAGTTTGAACGTTTCGATTGCCAGAATCCGATACAGCAAATACCGAATAGATCATCAAAATAGTAAAGCTCAGTGAACTGCTAATCGTTTTTTTCATTTTCCTTCCCGTTTGGCTCAACTGCTAGGCCGATTTGTTTGTACTAAACGAGTTTCCCCAATCAATATTCCAGCTCCTAGCTCCACTTTACTTTCCCCTATTCTGCACACCAACCGCCCTCAGACAAAACTCAGTGATAGAACTGACCAACAACTCTTTTTCGATAACGGACTGCTGATCGCTCTGCCAGGATAACGGACCAATCAATGCTTCCGAAATGATCCCTACCAAAGCCGCCGCGCTCACATCAGGTTGCTGCGGAACAAATTCTTTAGTAGCAATACCTTCTTCAACTAATCGACTGAATACATCTGCGTAGCCTTTGCGCAACCGAATTCGTTCAACATCGACCGCTGCATCAACGGGCTCTGCGATTAAAGCATAAGAGAGCCGACGCTGCTTAATCGCTCTGTATGAAAACCCTTCGATGGTCGTTCGTAGTCTTTCGGTAGTAGTTCCCTTGCCTTTAGTTGCCGATTCGACACGCGCTAATTCAGCTTCTGAGGCCAAACGAAAGACTTCGGTGCAGAGTTCAGTCTTTGCATTGAAATGTTTGTAAACCGTGCCAGCCGCTAGATTTGCGTTCTTTGCCACGGCTCTGATTGAAACAGCATCAAATCCCTCGCACGAAATCAGCTCTAGCGCAGAGTCAAGAAGTGCTTGTCTCACCTCTAGCCGTCTAGCTTGTGTTTTTTCAGTTTGCCGATATGCCAATAGTTTAACCCTGCAGTTAACTTGAAGTGGGTAGTAAAAGATATAGGAATCAAATCACAGCAAAGGCTTCAAGGCAAGTCGCTTGACATAAAATGAACGACAGTTCAGTTTATTGTGTTAAAGTGAACAGCAGTTCATACTATTAATAAATTACCCCTTACCTTTTAACTTTAGCGGTTGGGGCAGCGGTTTGCTAAAAGAGGATAACTAATGACTTCTACAAATGATCGGGCGGAAACACATACTGTTGAAAATCAGCCAAAGGCATTAGCAGATTACAACTCATTCGAACAAGATTGCGCACTCAAAGAAGCAATCCGAAGAGAAGGCGCTGAATGGGCGACTGAAAACCTCACTAATTTCGGCCAACTAACTGGCTCAAGTGAGATGATCGAGTTAGGATTTCAAGCAAACCAAAACAAACCGGTACTTCATACTCATGATCGGTTTGGCGAGCGCGTAGACGAAGTCCGGTTTCATCCCGCATACCACCAATTAATGAAGCGTTCGATAGAACATGGATTGCATTCGTCCCACTGGTCTGCGCCCAAACCAGGTGCACAGGTTGCAAGAGCAGCGGGACTCTATTTAATGAGCCAAGTAGAAGCGGCACACATTTGTCCTATCACTATGACGAGCGCTGCGCTCCCTGCTCTAATGAAACAACCCGATGTCTATGAACAATGGTCCGATAAAATATTAGCCCAAAATTATGACTCTAGGAATGTACCTGATAGCCAAAAACAGGGCCTTACCATTGGAATGGCAATGACCGAAAAACAAGGAGGTTCCGATATCAGAACCAATTCCACTTATGCTCGGCCGGTCAGTCATTCTGGACCAGGTAAAGAGTATGAATTAATTGGCCACAAGTATTTTGTTTCAGCGCCGATGAGCGATGCTTTCTTAGTTTTGGCACAGACAGATAAAGGACTCTCTTGTTTCTTACTACCGCGTTGGCGGCCTGATGGAAGTAAGAACCCTATGCAGATACAACAGTTGAAAAATAAGATGGGAAACGTTGCCAACGCGTCTTGCGAAACAGAATTGCGCGGTGCCTATGCCATAATGATTGGTGAAGAAGGACGTGGCGTTACAACCATTATCGAAATGGTTAATATGACCCGATTCGACTGCATGATCGGCTCCAGTAGTGGTATGAGGCAAGCAGTTGCGCAAGTCACCCATCATTGTTCCAATCGTAGCGCATTTGGAAAAAAGTTAGTTAATCAACCACTGATGAAAAACGTGTTAACAGATCTGATCATCGAACACGAAGCAGCGGTAGCAATGACTTTTCGAGTCGCACGGGCTCTGGATAATAAGCAGCAAGAAAAATCCGAGAATCAGTTTGTTCGAATCGCGACGGCCGTCGGAAAGTATTGGATCTGTAAGCGGACACCAGCCCATGCCTATGAGGCGATGGAATGTATCGGTGGTAGTGGCGTCATGGAAGATTGTATTATGCCGCGTTTATTCAGAGAATCACCGGTCAATTCAATTTGGGAAGGCAGCGGTAACGTTCAATGCTTAGATGTTTTACGAGCGATTCAGAAATCGCCCAGTTCCCTTGATTCGTTTATCTCAGAAATAAGAAGCTGTCTTGGTGCTAACAAGCAACTCGACCGCTTTGTTGACTCTCTATGTAGCGATTTTTCAAATCTTAAAGAGATCGAATACCGAGCTCGCGAAATAACCGACAGAATGGCATTGTCCCTGCAAGGCTCGATACTTGCTCAACAGGGTAATGAAGCTGTATTTGACGCATTTTGTGCTTCCCGATTATCTTCACAATCCGGTGGTTTAAATTACGGCACCCTGCCAACGGGCATCGATTGTGATTCGATCATTAAACGGGCAACGCCATTCAATTAAAACCATCGTCTTAGATGTCAAATCATGGCGCTTTTAATATGATTATTTGTTTTGAACATTTAATCCTTTAAACACGCTAATGAGTTTGTTATGTTTAGCTAAAAAAGGAACTAGCTATGACTAATCGACGAAACTTTATCAAAGCAACGGTAAGCGCTGCTGTTGCCACTCATTTCTTGGCAGCTTCTGGTGTCGCTTCCGCGGCAAAAAAAGGCCCCACCCTCAAACCGAAACGACTCAAAGCCGGGGATAATATTGGTCTAATTGCACCAAGTAGCAATACTTGGGAAAACGAAGATATTTACTTTGCGATAGATGTTCTCAAGTCCTTCGGATTTAAAGTCACTCCTGGCGACCATCTATTCGATCGACATGGTTACCTTGCTGGAAAAGATAAAGATCGCGCTGCCGATGTGAATAAGATGTTTGCCGATAAGGACATTGATGCGATTTATTGTTTACGTGGTGGTTATGGTTCGCCACGAATGTTGCCTTTTTTAGATTTCGATACAATCGGCAAGAACCCAAAGGTACTTGTTGGCTACAGTGATGTGACTGCGCTGCTAAATGCCATTCATGCTAAAACAGGCCTAGTCACTTTTCATGGACCTATTGCCAAACAGAATTTCTCTGACTATACCCTAGCGAATTTCAAGAAAGTTCTTTTTCAACCCAATCATAACTTTGAACTAGCTAAACCGCCAGTATTTGAATCGAAAGAAGGTCAAGCTGAAAAAGCCAACCGTTTAACCACCATTGTGCCAGGCAAAGCGACAGGTCGATTGATTGGTGGAAACCTCTCTCTACTGGTTCAATTAGTCGGAACTCCCTATGAACCTGATTACAAAAATAAAATTTTATTCTTGGAAGATGTCGAAGAAGAGCCTTACCGAATCGATGGTATGCTGACCCACCTACTGGTTTCCGGACGATTAAATAAACTAGCGGGCGTGGTGTTTGGAAAGTGTACAGACTGCGAGACCAAGCGACGTTCACTCACCATAGAACAAGTACTTAATGATCGACTAGGAGTGTTAAACATACCTGCACTTAGGGGATTAATGATTGGACACATTGAAGATATGGCAACGATTCCCGTTGGCGTTGTAGCAACACTCGATGCATCGAAGAAAACACTGACACTGAATGAAACCGCGGTCAGTTAATCATGTTGTCTCTACCCTTATTTCTAATGACAACAGTTGCATTTTCGCCGCAGCCCGATATATCAGTAGAGGTCATCGAAGGCAAATCGAGCAGTAACATCGTTTTTTTTGCGCCCCATGAAAATGAATCATTAGCTAATGATTATCTAGCCAACAAAATAAGCCAAACAATGGGGCGCTTTGTCATTCTTAAACAAAATGGTAAACGAACTATCTCCCTCGATATCCGTTTACCGAACAAAGAACCTAGCTCTGTGAACATTGATCCCAATCGAATTTTTACGCCACTAGGCAGAGCTCAAAATATAAACAAGCTCAACCCACAATTATCAAAGCAACCGAAAATATTTAAAGCTGCAAAGCAGAAAGCCGCAGAACTTAGTGCCTTCATATTGCAACATCTGCAACTAAAAAAAAATTCTACATTGGTAGCGACTCATAACAATACTAACGGTTTCGACTTTGATGGGAAAGGGGGCGAAGGTACAGTATCGATTATCCGTTACCAGAAAAAACTAGATTCAGGGGCTCGGTTCTTATCGGAAGTTTTTCAAGGAAAGGACGATGAGGATGATCTATTCTACTTAACCGAACAAACTGATTTTGAGCATTATAAAAAAGACGGCTGGAATATAGTATTGCAGAATCCGCTAGTTATAACAGATCCAAGTGAAGATGATGGCTCATTATCGGTTTACGCTCAGAAAAATAAGATCCGCTATATCAATATTGAAACCGAGCGAAAGAGCGAGCAAGGCGGACGCGATCATCTTGAAGAAAAGAAAAAGATGATTGACTATGTACTATCCAAACCCTAGTGGTTCGACTCTCTTAGCGGGAGTAGTTTCAACTGCAAAGCGCTCAAACCAGATCTCACCTTTTTGATAAACGATAATCCTGGGTCCGTTTTTTGAGTCAGATAACCTGGATCTTTTTCTTTCCAGAGCGAATGTCCAATAAACTGCTTATATTCGAAATGACCAATAACATATTCTATCGGATGACGCGTCGCTAATTGCTTGATCAGGTTGATATTCGCTTCTAATTGTTCTTTTGTCAAAGGTAGGTCTGAACCATTACCAACATTCTCAATCCCAATCGCACTATGGTTAAGCCCTATTACATGACGAGCAAAAGTGGTCTCTGGCAAGAGTTGATAAATAGAGCCATCTCTATCGATTAAGAAGTGTGCAGAAACATTAAGCGCACTTGCGCTACTAATTTTTTCCCGTGAGGACGGTAGTCGTGGTGTATTGAAAACTCGAAATGAATCTTCTAAGGAATCAATAGCAGTCCAGTGAACTACTACCATTTTAGGGCTAATCGTCGCTTTGTTTTGCACCATCGCATAACGTTGCTGAAGATATTCGAGCGATAGTTTTTCTCGCTCTTTATTAAAGATAATGGGTCTTTCTATTATCTTCAAAACGGCGCTAACCTGTCCTTCATTCTCATCTTTAGCTTGATCAGATTTTGCAGCAAAGGAATTACTGGCCATGAACAAAAAAATAAATGTCTTCATTAGCTTGTGAATCATAGTCAATAGTTCCAATGTTAAAGATTGATTATTTATAACGAGTGATTAAGGCTTACGGAATTTTAATGTCATCCGCGTTGATTCGCCAATCGCTTCAATCTGTTTTTTCAGTTCTGGGTTATCTCGGCTGGTAAAGAAAGAAGGTGCTAAACGCCAGACAATGTCTTTCTCAGTTGGTATATCCTTAAGATTAATGTTGATATCACTCTCAGCGACAAATTCAAAACCGGCTTCAACCATTTTAGCTTTAACGAAAGATGCCTTGAGGTAACCATTTGACCCATTAGCCCAATCATCCGAAGCTTCTTCAGAGGCTTTGTGCTGAACGATTCCTACGATACCACCGGATTTAAGAACTTTAAATGTATCGGCTAAGGCTTTTGTTAAATACTCGCCATCACCTTCAAATCGGGCTAGATTATGCAATGCTCTAATAAATAGAACTCGGTCCGCCGTACCGTCCATAGCTACGGGCATGGAACCAAATTGATAAGCACTTACTGCTGCGCTATTTTCATCGCGCCATCCTTCAGCTTTTGCAGTCCAAGTATCAACCCAAGTCTTTTTTTCCTCAAGAGCTTTATCACTAAAAAAACCAAATTTAGGATACATATCTGCCGCATAATCGGCTCCGATCACACCGCCAGTATTACCAAGTGCTGGTAATAATATTTTGCTGTACCATCCGCCACCAGGCAACGCTTCAACAACCGTTTGACCCGTTTCTATTTCGAAGAAAGATAATGTTTCCGATGGATGCCTCGCATCATAACGTGCTTTCACTTTTTCTGGCTGTGCGTCGATGACAGCTTGCAGGTTATCCGTTGCCTTACCTACAACGATTTCCGTTGTGATTTCTTTTTTAGCTTGAACGGCAGTCTCGGCTTTCGACTTTTCTGACTCTGCAACCTTGTTATCTTTGGAATCAGTCGATTGATTACAACCAGTAAGTGCGAGAGTAGAACTAAATAGAGCGATCAATAAAGACGCCTTTGGATTCGAACGTTTCATGAGCTATTCCTTTTATTTATGGAGGGTTAGGAAAGTTGACTGCTAATCCTAATAAATTGTTGCTCAAGAAGCAAAGAGAGAATGCCTTGGAGGAGACTTCAATCACTCATCGCTGCTATTAACCATCGAGTTTGAGACCTTATTTATCCAAGTAATCACCTGTGAGGCATGTAACTTGCCACTAACCCCAGTTCGATTGTGCTGGGCATCATAAAAATAGGCTCTTGGAAGCTCGCCATACCAACCACTATCGAGAGAGTATCTCAGTTTTGCAGAATTCGATTGCGCAAATGCCCAATTGTCTTGGTCGAGCAATTGGTGTTCTTTAAGAATTGTCGACAGTTGCGGTGTATCACTAAAGCTCTCTGTCGCTATAATTGATAGATTAAGCAAAGGATATTTTTCCTTCACCAAGCGAATCACGCTGAATTCCTCTCGGCATGGTAAACAATCGATAGACCAAACCAACAATACAAACGGTCTATCTAGAAAGCCTTGTTTAATTTGCTTTAGAGAATCCTCTACAAACGGTTTTATCGATGGCGACGGCGCTTCTATCGTTTGTACCAAAGTTTTTGGTGGCGCGTCTTTATCTAATTCTATGGCAGATATATTGCCGCTGTATGACACGCTAACAATTAACGGCAAATAAAAGCCTAGCGCTTTAAAGCGGCCCAACAGTTTGAATAGATTATGCTTCATTCAACCTCTCAATCTCTTTTATAAGAAATTGCTTATCAGCTAGCCAACTTAACCATACCTGCTCTCCTTTGCCAATTAACGTGGGATGATCTGAATTGGATTCAGTCTCAGCTAAAACGGAGATATTGCTCCAATTTTTTCCGAGGTCTTTCGATTGAACCATCATGACTTGTGTTTGTTCACCATTGAATTCTTTCCAAACAACAAGCAGCCCTCTTTGGTTAGATAAAATATAGGGGTGACTTGCACTGGGGGCAGCAGAAAGATTGATAAGATTATCTGCTTCATTCGACCCAGCATTAAGTCGCCCATAAAAAATACCTTTTCGTTTCTCGCTGGCTGTAAACCAGACCAAATGAAGCTGCTGGTTTGCGTCTTCGGCGATAGAAGGACCATGATGTGGGCAAGCTTCGATCTTCCAATTATCTAATGAAACTCGCCTCGGTGATTGTAGTACCCCTTGCTTACCAATTATTGCGAATGCATGATCTCGAATACTGCCGAAGAAAATATGTCGCCATGCGATGGCGATAGTATTATCATTGCGAGCGGTTATAGCAAGCCGGCAACAAACACAACTACTAGGCGCTAGCTTTTCGTTTTTATGGAAACTCGCTCCAAAATTGGTGGAATAACTGTAATAAATTGCGCCATTTTGTTTTGGCATTGTGTGGCCCGATTTTTTGTGACGCATTTTATTATGAGAAGACATTGCTGTTGACGCTTTTGCATCGGTTTTTTTAGTTTCCATCGGCAATGGCTTATTGTCTCGCTTATCAATCCAAGCAACAAAAATGGTTCCATCTTTGGCAATCGCCATGCTTTCAAATCGATGACCAGTTATTCGACCATCATCATTAACTGTGAGCGGCTCAGCAAACGTTTTTCCGCCATCAAGACTGCGACTAAAGCGAATATCACCGGTAAAACGGCCTTTTGTTTTTTTAGTCCAAGAAATATACATTTCATTATTAAGTCCAAACGCAATCTTAGGTCTGTTTTCGCCATTAGTATAGATTTCTTCTGGTGTGGCATTTATACGAACCGGGTTTGAAAACGATTTACCCTGATTTAGACTAGCGCTCACATATAAATAGCCATTTTTTTCGAACACAACCCATAGTTGATTATTTCTATCAAACGTCGATGTTGGCGTATTGCCACAATCAACATGGATATAGTCAGCCTGCGAGCACCTGCCTTTGAGGTTGTTTTCCTCGGCGAAAGAAACAAAGGAAATCAAATAGGCCAATAAGACCATAAAGAACTTGGCTCGTTTTTGCCTAAAAATAAATCTAACATTCATCTGAAATGATTTCCTATCTTCGAATAATAGTTATAAGTCCAACGACGCTTCGAAATAATAAGTACGTTGCGGCCATGGATGATGAACATATGCTTTTTCGTTGGTGACATTATCAACACCTAAACTAAGTTTTACATAATCATTAATTTGGTAGTTTGTTTTTAGGTCAAAGAACAAGAAACTATCGTGAGCTCCGAATACATTGCTTACTGTATCCCCATTATTTAGATCACCATGACTATTGCTGGCATAACGCATTCCGCCACCGATATCCCAAACTTCGCTAACATGGAAATTGGCCGTCAGGTTTGCTCGCCATTTTGGCATGCGAGGAAAATCATTTCCTTCTAGTTCAACATTAGCGCTGTTTTCGTCGATTTTAGAGTCTAAGTAAGTCGTATTAAAACGCAAATCCAGCTTATTATCCAATAGTCCGATTTGATTATAAATAAACTCTATTCCAGTAGTGTCTACGGTATCAATTGGAATAAAAGTGTTGATAGACGAATTATCAACAATCGTTGTTTGGGCAACAATTGCATCATCGATTTGTTCAGCAAAGTAATTAACACGCAAGAAACCATCGTCAATATTTCTTTGCAGCATCAAGTTCTGATGAAAGCCATCTTCCGGTTCAAGATTAGCATTTGCCAGTGAAGTACCATTGGTTCGTCGTTCATTTTGAAATAATTCTTCTACAATCGGAAATCGGAAAGCTTTTGCAATAGAGTACCGCGCTGTCCATTGATCATTCGGAGTGTAACCCACTGAGAATTTAGGTGAAAAGCGACTCTCATCCCTGTCAACATGTAAATCATCGCCATAGAATCCGTTATCACTGCTCCAAGATTCGTAACGTCCACCAATCACTGTATTCCACTGCTCGTTTATATCCCAATTGATCTGGGCAAACACTGATTCAAGATTGGTATCACCACCGCTGGATCCGGTAAGCACTGTTTTAATGCCTGCTTGATAATCATCAGAACTATAGTTATTGATAATGAGTTCATAATTTTCATATTCAAAACCAGTAATAAAACTCAAATGTTCATTGCCAAAAAAGCTATCATTTTGAAAATTTATTTTTGCGGTTTGCCAACCGGTATTATCGTATGCTCGAATGGTTCCACTGCCTGTATGACCCGGCGACAACTCGTTGGCTCTAGAACTATGAGTTTCGTCTTCTAACACCTTAAACGAGCTGACACTTCCTTCCATAAACCAACGCTCCGATAATTCACCTTGCACACGTAAGCCAACTAATAAGCTTCGTCTATTGAGTTCGCTTCCGCTAAAATTTCGCTCCTGTACACTATAATACAAGCCATCTTGAACCACCGATCCAGTCCATACCGTTTGACCGCTGATATCAGTAAGGTAAGATTCTGCAGCCGTGGTGTTTGAGGTTCTGTCTTCATAAGCGACATTGAGAAGAGTAAACCAATCTTCTGTTTCATAACCAAGCTTCATTTTAAAATTATTTGTTTCAGCTTTTGCAATACCGTTGTTACCAAAATACATGACTTGCTCGCCGTACTCATTAGCACCTAACACACCGCCGGAGACGTCCATGGCATCGTCGTCGACATCTGACGCTGGTGAAAAACGAAAAGTTTGTGGATGACCGTCATTTTCTAAATGGTTATAAGAGAAGTAGAGAGAGAAGTCGCCCAGTTTATCTTCATAAGATAAAAACTGTTTAGTACCCTTTAGCGAATCATCGTAACCTAGCTCACTATAGCTCTGGGAAAAGAAACCGACTTCTAAATGAACTCGTCGTTCGGTGGGAATAGAGGTTTCAATATTAACCACACCGCCCATGGCATTACCGCCGTATTCTGCAGAGAAAGGTCCGTAAAGCACTTCAATTTGTGCGATTTCATCAGCCGACACCAGCGACCAACGCGGTGCGCCCGACCAGCGAGTTTGTAAAAAATAGTGAAGTGGAACACCATCAGCAAAAACCATAGAACGAGACGTCTGAAACATATTAGAGCCCCGAATACCAACGGTTCCGTTAGAGTCGCCAATAAATCGTTTACGAATAATCAAACTCGGAACATGCTTAACCAAATCTTCGGTGGTCGTAGCGTTAATTGAAAGTAGATCTTCTGGGCTCAATATACTTTTTGGACTCGCGGTATCTGTTTTCTTACGTTGGTCTGACTCGCCCCAAACCACGAGCTTGTGTGAGTCATCTGAGTCGGAAGAAGTAATTCCTTCAGCTTGGGCAATGTTAGTTGTTCCGCCAGTTAACATTGATGCGACCAAAAGAGATATAAGTGTCGGTTTAAATAAGTTGTGAGACATGCCTATCACTGACTAGATTATGATTAGTGACGCGGATTATGGAGCAATTAATTCTAGATTAGAATGCGACTATTTGTCGCACCCTTATGATTTTGATAAGTTCACTCTTTTGATAGTTTGAATCTTAATTCAAGTCTCATTCCTGACTCACTTCAAGGGTCACATGTAGTGCATATTTATCCTGGGTGTAATCTTCATGATTAGCTGCCTTTTCAAGCTCTACTTCAACCAGTATTAACCCTGGTTGAGTCCATTCAATCACCGCGTTTCCTTTTTGATTTGTATGATAGGTTTGACTGTTTCGCTGATTTCTATATCGGGTGCCACCTTGTGTCACTTTAATGGTTGCGCTTTCTAGCAGCGGCTTACCGTGTAAATAGAGTTGTACTACGGTTGATTCGCCTTTAAATAATTCGTTTGGGTGATTATCGAAAATAATATCGAGCCCTTCAGTCCCAGGCTTTAGATTGTCCTCGGTTACTTCATTTCTGGTCACATAGGTTTGTACACGATTGGTAAGCTTGGTCGCAACGATTTTACTTGCCCCTTTCGGCAGTTGCTCTCGAATCTGAGTTAGTCGACCAAACTGTCTAGAACGTTTATTTTCTTTGTTTCGATAAGTTACATAGTGAATTGGTTTATGAGCAATTTCGATTCGATAGGTGCCATTAGATTCCATCTTGTAAGCAGATACACTTTTGCGTCCTAAATTGATCACTGGTGATCTGGTATCAACAGTACCGTCAGGCTTAGAGACCTTTAATTTAGTCCAGAGTTGTTTTGTACTAATCTCAAAATCTTTAGACGTTAGTCCTTTTTCAGCTGGAAAGAGCTTTTCTAGCTGTTTTAATGGTATTCCGCCATAACCATTGTCGGGATGAAAAACATCGTTAGTGATACTGAAATCAAAGGTAACGGTTTCTGGTTTATCTCCTGAAAGTACCGTGTGACTAGGAATAACCCAGCGACCATGCGACAGGGCATTTCCCGCAACTATCATCAACACAAGACTTGTCATGATTTTTTTCATTGTCTAATTCTCCAATTGAATACTAATCTCACCGAATTCGTTTTCGGCAGCAATTTTAAAAATTTGTTTCGACGGCGTATCCTTCACTTGAATCCCTAGCCGATGAAAAGTTCGCCCGGCCTCTTCTCTAGCGGCTTCAAAGTTAAGGAAGTAATCGCCCGGTGCTAAAACAGCTGTCGAATGACTCTGCCAGCTTATTTTGTGTTTTCCAGGTCTACGTGTAGCACCGGTTACAACGTCATACTCAGCCTGTTCATTTCTGCCAATTTTACGCCACCACTGACGGAGATCTTTCAACCATTTTCCACCATCTTCCTGTGATGAAGCTGAATCGACCTGATACCAAAGCGCCAAAGTTTCAACCGGTTGTCGCTTGGCAGTCTCAAGCCAAACGACAACGTAAGGCCTAAAATAAGCCTCAGTTTTGATACGGGGGATTTGTAGGTTAATTTTTATACTGGTCTCAACGCCTTTAACCGCTGAATTTACTTTCGACTTGCTATCAGCGTTAGGCGAATGCATCACTAGTACTATTATTGTGAGCGCTTTAAATAACCAATGGTTCACTTTAAGATCCTATTATTGGGACGAGGAAAAGATAAATTAAATAAGGTGTTAAGGTACCTAGTGCAAATGAAACAACACCACCTTTGCGATGTTTCTTCCCTTGAAATAAGATGATAAATCCTGTGATCGAAAACACCACAATAAGAACGGCACTTACATCGAGAACCCAAGACCAACCAACGCCACTATGACGACCTTTGTGTAGATCATTTAGTATGCCTATTACACTCCCTTTTTCTTGTTCGAGCACTAATCTCTTATCTATAAATGATAGAGTGATAGTCGCGAAGCCCGCAGGAACCTTAAAATCCAAAATAACTTCTTGGAATTCTGATTCAAGCTCAACACTTGCCGGAATGGGTAAGTGAAATTCTTGTCGAAGATCACGCGTTATCCGAGTTAAATCGGGCTCCCAATTAATTGATTGGTTGTTTCTGTTCGATTGGTTGTTCTTATTTGATTGGAGATTTTGCTCACTAGAAACCAACAACCAATCTTCAATTTGCAGTGAAGTTAAGCTGCGTTCAATTAGACTCTCTTGATTATTTTGACTGTCATACCATCGATGATTGAGAGTAATACCAGTAATCGAAAAAAGAACCAGCAAGCTCAATAGAAAGGTTGATAAGTAGACATGCAAAAGCCTCGAGAAGGAAAAAATCTCCTTCTTCAAGGCACTATTTCTTTTCTTTTTAGACATCAATTAGAACTGATAAGCAATTGTCGCTTTTATGTTTCGTCCCGGTTCATAATCGACCAAATAAAGTGGTCCAAAAAACGGATGAAAACTGGTGCCCGTTCGAGACGACTGAGAAGCATAAAATTCGTCAAACAAATTATCCACTCCGACAGTCACGCTGAGACCTTCCAGTTGAATCGGATTCCATTGAGCCGATACATTATGTACTGTAAAACTATCTTTTGCGTTATCCAAAGTAGCACCGTCAAGATCCAGCCCCGCATCAACATCACTCACATTAAGTATATCCCAATGCAATGCTAGCCCGATTGAATCAATGTCATAATCGACATTTAGACTAAAAGTATCACCTTGTTGACGATCGATTCTCGCCCCGTCCAATGTATCAGCGTATTCTGCGACAGCATCTAGTTCACTTTCAGCATTAGAATAACTTAGTAAGAGACTAAGTGCTTTGACGTCATAACCTAAATAAAACTCATAACCATCTATCTTCATATCGCCAACGTTATCTTTCCAGGAACGTCCTCCGACTTCAGCCGGCGGTGGTGCGTAGTCATAGATATGATCATCGATATCCGTTTTAAACAGCGTTAATCCTGCAGTCAATTTACTATCACTATTCATCGATTGAGTATAGGCAAACGACAATTCTGAGTTAAGCCCTGTTTCAGGTTTGATTTCTGCGTTTGCGGTATCTCTTAAGCCTGCTCCAATAAACACTTCTCCAATTTCTGGCGCTTTAAACAATTGAGTCGAGCTTATTTTAGCGAGAAAGTGATCCGTCAATTGATATTCAAACGCTAATCCAGCTGTCGTATCTGAGAATCGTTTATCGACGACTGCAGACTCTAGATCAACACTGTCGTGTCGAATCCCTGGAATGATTGCTAATTGACCAAACTCAATTCGGTCTTGAATAAACAAAGATGTATTGGTCGCTTGCTCTTCACTGGCATTAATCCCGTCGGCCCGATATTCAGTTTCGAAGCGAATGAGATCAACACCGTAGGTTAAGTGATGGTTCGAATTTGTACCTATGACTGAGCTATTTATGACATTCAATCCAGTATTGGTTGCCGTACCTTCAACAATACTCGCCGAACCTGGAAAAGCGTCGGCAACAGCCGACTCATCACGCCATAAAGTGCTTTCATTACTAAATAATGTCGCTGATAGTTCGTTTTTCTCTCCCCAACTAAGCTCATAACCAAAACGTATCGTATCGCGGGAGAACTCAGTGTCAAAGGTGAGCGGAAGGCCAAGGGTGTTACCAATCGATAAATCTGTGGCCAATCCCATATCAGGACGATAACTATAATCTCCTTTATCTTCATAGCTTTCGTAACCAAATTCAAAGCGTTGGTTGTCATTGATATCCCAACCTAGCTTTAATAAGCTGTCTTTAATCTTGCCATCTAAGCCACGGACTTTTCCGTCAGTTCCCACTATTTCGTCGCCGTCACTATTAAGAATTTTTCCACCACCTACTTCGTAGTTTCCTCGATTGACTTGATTGTGATAGAACAACCAATCAAAGTTTTCTGAGAGTTGCCCGTAGGCTGTAAATGACGCAGTATCTCCTTCGTTGCTGGAATAACCAAACTGTACGCGGCCGCCAAAATCATCCCCTGCTAATAACAGATCTTGAGCATCTTTAGTTTTAAAACGAACAGCACCACCTAACCCGCCATCAATAACCGAATTGGTTCCAACTTCGATTTCAATAGATTGCAAAATATCGGCATGGATCTGAAGATTTCCCATATGGTGATACATATATGTATTTTGGTTTGCGCCGTCAATGGAAACCACCAAACTCTTATCTTCGAGGCTACGAATAGTAATTCGTTGATTAAGCGAGTGTGCCCCACCAACGTCAACACCAGGAATTGTCCGCATTAAATCGCTTAGATGATCAGCTTGTTTCATTGCCATTTCTGTTTCACCGAGATAAACAGAGCTACTTTGTACTTTCGTGCCCCATACTTTAATTTCTTTATCAGTTTGCTCTTGTTGAAGAGTAGTATCTAATTCTGCTGATTCGCTCAATCCTTCCTCGGCAAAAGATTGATTAGACATAATAATAAGCCCAGCGGCTAAAGATAACTGGTAATTTTTACGCGATTTCATGATTCTTTTATTTCCCAAACTCTCGTTCTAAATGATAATTATTTGCATTTGAGGATTGTACTGGATAATATCTATCTGATGATTGCGATTAATTATGCATAATCGTCAAAAGCTTATGATTATTTAGCGGTCTGTTGGCGAGGTTGGTTCAACACCTCCGATACAGTTAAGATTCCAATTGCCATAATTAGAGTTATATTTTTCATGCCACAAAAGAGTGCAAAAATTCGCAATTCATTGATTGAGAACCAATCAGTTTGTTTTGACATTGATAGAACTTACTCAAATATCGAATATCATTATTCCGATATGATCGAAAAGACAGATGACCGTGTTGTTTCGGAAAGGAAGCCAGGGATAACATTAGGTATACTAATTGAGGGAAAGCTCGACTTTACGATCGACCATCAACCGATAAAACTAGAAGTCGCAAATGCTTCTACACCCATTTGCTTTGGCTATAATTTTGCTAAGCCAGCCCAATGGAAAAGACGTCTAATTAAGAATAATCGAGTTAAAAAGCTGATTATCACGATACCTCAACAGTGGATAAATAACAGACTCTCTGGAGACTCTAACATAGAGTCGATGATGTATCGTTTTTTGCAAACACATGCAGAACTAATAAGTTCTACGGCAGATTCCAAGACCATCGAATTAGCAAATAGCTTCTTCAGACAACCTCGTAATAATATTTCCAAAATACTGCTAGAGAGCCTTTCTCTTCAATTTATCATTAGCGGTCTTTCAGTACTTTCTCTCGAATTACCTGACAAATCTGTATCAGATCAGTATCGAATAACGAAGATATCGAAAGAAGCTATCAAAATCAGAAGTCATATTGAAAAATACTGTCTAAATTGTGAAGTTACCGAAAAATTAACTTTGACGGAAATCGCATATGGATTAGGCGCAAGCGTCAGCACATTACAGCGTCAGTTTCGCCACGCCTTCAGTATAACAATTGGAGAATATATTCGCTCTCGGCGTCTAGAATTAGCGAAAGAGCAACTGGAGCTTGGATTGAATATCGGTGAGGTCGCCTATCAAGCTGGTTACAAACATACCTCCAATTTTACATCGGCGTTTCGCAAACGATTTGGCGAAACGCCAGGTAGTGTTTGTTTTATTCGCTGAAGAAGTGTCAATATGCGGGTTAGACAACCAAGAACTCTTTAGCAATAAAGTGATCTTTGAGTCCAACTATCAATCAATAATTAGTTGAATCAAATAAGCGGTATAAAACTATTGGGTTAACTGACTATACCAACTATACTATTTAAAATGGCGTCGGGATACTCCCTATTTAGTTAATTAACTATTTGAATAATACTGAGTTTTCAATCTATTCACAGCCAATTATAATAATTTTTAATCCCAATAGTTGAATATATGGTAATAACCGCTGTCCCACAAGAAAAAAATGCGATTTCAACAGTGAACTTTACTCACTCGGCTGTTAGCAATCATTCATTAGTAACTTCCAATATCGAAGACTCACCAGATCTATTAATCCTGAGTGCTTGGATAATCCAATTGTCAAAATATTGGGGAGTTGAAAGTCTTGAAGTCGGTATAAAGTCGTTAGAGAGCTCTTCAAAAAATAATTTCTGTGCGATTAATTTAGGCGACCAATTAAAATCCATTGAAATGATAGGGATACTTGAGGAATTAACTTCTGGCCGACAAGCTCCGACTCAAGAATGGATTTCGCTTACGGACATTCAGCACTATTGTATCATTGCGCCTCAGGAAGCGGATATTTTTGATGATAATGCGTTTAGAGTTTGGCAGCATCCTGAATGCAAGTTCCAATTACTCCTTTGTGGTGATACCCAGCTTTTTCCACATATTGACGAAAGAAGAGTTTATTCTCACTTTGAACGAGTTCTTCAACAACTGACTCAATCTCCTCATGCAAATGTCATTTCAATTGATTGCCTTCCAGAGCAAGAATACAATCAATTAATTAAACATTGGAATGATACGGATCGCAACTTCCCCATTACCCAATGTATAGACGAACTATTTCGAACGCAAGCCGCTAGGACTCCTAATCAAGTGGCCATCAGATTTAAGGGACAATCGCTCAGCTACCAACAACTATTCACAAACGTTAGCCAGTTCTCACAATTTTTGATAGACCAAGAAGTTGCTCCTGGAGACGTTGTGGGCTTATGCTTAATGCGTACTCCCTTGTGGCCTATTGGTATGCTTGCAATATGGTCCGTTGGCGCAGTATTCCTTCCGTTAGAGGCGGAACTTCCAGACGAAAGACTGAGTTACATCCTGGAAGACAGCCAATGCAAACTAGTCATAACTGAACCCCTACTAAAGGAAAGGTTCTCAGGTCAGAATCAACAGGTCTCCGAGATAAAACTAGAGCAACTCGAATTATTCGAACAATGGAAAGAACCGGTAATAAAGCCGGCAAATACTTTGGCATATATAATCTACACCTCTGGTACAACAGGATTGCCAAAAGGAGTGGAAGTTAACCACAAAGGTCTGAGTAATCTTGCTTATTGTCAATATGAGCGAATGAACTTCGAACCAAATCAACGAGTTTTGCAGGCAGTCTCTTTTAATTTCGACGCCTCGTTGCATGATGTTACATTTGCACTTTTATCAGGAAGTGCACTCTGCATTGCTGACGAAAACGAGCGACTACCTGGCCTTGCTATGGTTGACTTTCTTCGTAATGAAAAAATCAATTTTATCACCTTACCACCTTCAGCACTCGAGACACTGCCATTCGAAGAGCTTCCGAATCTTCATACTATATTGGCCGTAGGTGAAGTGTGTGGCTCTGGATTAGTAAATCGGTGGGCCGGCGTCAAGAAATTCTTTAATGGGTATGGTCCGACAGAAACAACAGTGGGAGCTCTAATTGGAGAATGTTTTTCAAATGAACATAAACCAACCATCGGAACAGCGTTAGCCAACGTAAAAATCTACATATTAGATTCTCGAAAAAAGCCAGTTCCAATCGGTGTCGTGGGAGAAATCTATGTGGGTGGGGTGGGAGTAGCCAGAGGATACGTAAATCAGCCAGACAAGACGGCGAACACATTTATCGTTAACCCTTTCGTCGATGACGAAAGTGCTACGCTATACAAGACTGGGGATAAAGCCCGTTTTCTAGACGATGGTAGAGTAGATTTCATTGGGAGAATAGACG
>JAHRVB010000184.1 GCA_019090895.1 Kangiellaceae bacterium | reverse complement strand
GGATAATTTCAATGCCAGCAGTGAAAGTTAAAGACAACGAACCATTTGATATTGCACTAAGACGCTTCAAGCGTTCTTGCGAAAAAGCAGGGATCCTTGCTGAAGTTCGTCAACGTGAACATTACGAAAAGCCAACGTCCGTACGTAAGCGTAAGAAAGCGGCTGCAGTAAAGCGTCACCTGAAACAAGTATCTCGTGATTCTATCAAACGTAAGCGTTTGTACTAGTCGAAATAAGGCTATAAACAATTAAAATTTGAAGTAGGGTCGAAATGTCGGATTTGCTTAGCAAAATAAAAGGCAGCATGAAAGATGCGATGCGCAGTAAAGAAAAAGTGCGTCTTTCCGCTATTAGAATGTTGCTTGCTGCAATCAAGCAAATCGAAGTCGACCAGAGAATTGAGGTAACAGATACCGGTATCCTTGCCATTCTCGACAAAATGATAAAACAACGTCGAGATTCAATCTCACAATTTGAATCTGCTGGTAGAACAGAACTGGCAGATATCGAAAAGCAAGAAATTACCGCTTTACAAGATTTCATGCCTCAGCCTTTAAATGATGAAGAAATTTCCGCAATGATCGATAGCGCGCTAGTTGAAAGTGCTGCAGAAACAATGCGAGATATGGGAAAAGTCATGGCTATCCTTAAGCCTCAAATGCAGGGTCGTGCGGATATGGGCGCTATCAGCGGTAAGATTAAAGCTAAGCTAGGTTAATTTTACTAGCATTTATCATCTACCAGCGGCTGTTTTTGTATCGACAGATTAAGAACAATTCGAATTGCTAAAGTTAAACTTCTAACCGAGCAATTCTGATGCTAGAATTCTCTCCCTTTTTAAGATTCCCCTAGTAGAATATGGCTGGACGCATTCCTCAATCTTTCATAAACGAACTTCTCGCGCGAGTTGATATCGTTGATGTCATTGAACGCCGAATTAGCCTCAAAAAAACAGGTAAAAATTATTCTGCCTGTTGCCCATTCCATAATGAAAAAACTCCCTCTTTTTCTGTTAGCCCAGATAAACAGTTTTATTATTGCTTCGGTTGCGGAGTCAGCGGAAACGCACTTAGCTTTATCATGGAATATGAGGGCCAGGAATTTGTCGCAGCCATAGAAGATTTAGCACAAAGTATGGGCATGGAAATTCCAAGGGAGAGTTTTTCGGGTGGAAACCATCATTCGAATGACAATCTATACGCTTTAATGGACAAAGCCTTACTCTATTATCAGGACCAACTAAAAAATAGTAAAGCTGCGAAAGAGGCAATCCAATACCTTAAGAATAGGGGCCTAAGCGGAGAGATCGCAAAAACCTATGGTATCGGTTACGCGCCTGAAGGCTGGCAAAATCTTTCGGAAATTAAAACAGAGTCAAAAAGTCATCAGCAGGATCTTGTAGATACCGGCATGATGATTAAAAATGATAAAGGTCATACTTACGATAGATTCAGAGATAGAATCATGTTTCCCATTCGCAATCGTCGTGGTCAAACGATCGGCTTTGGCGGTCGAATCATTGATCAAGGTGAACCCAAATACTTAAATTCACCTGAAACAAAGTTGTTTCATAAGGGTCAAGAACTTTACGGACTCTATGAAATGCGTAAGCAATTACGGAATATAGACCATATTCTGATTGTTGAAGGCTATATGGATGTGGTCGCCCTCGCCCAGTTTGGTATATTCAATGCGACAGCTACTTTAGGCACCGCAACCTCAAGTGAGCACTTACAAACTTTATTTAGAATTTGCTCAAAAGTCGTGTTTTGTTTTGATGGCGATAAGGCTGGCCGCGCTGCTGCACTGAGAGCGCTGCAAAATGCCCTTCCTTTGATGAAAGATGCGCGCGAAATTCGGATGATGTTTCTACCGGATGGAGAAGATCCCGATACCATGGTCAGAAAAATCGGAGCAGAAGAGTTTAATCAGCAAGTGGACAGCTCAATAACCTTATTCGATTTTTTGATCCAGCATTTAACATCACAAGTGGATATGACGACTTTCGAAGGACCTGCAAGACTGGTCCATATCGCTAAGCCGTTCACTGAGGCGATAAAAGATTCGATATTAAAAACAAGATTTGATCAAAAACTTGCTTCCTTAGCTGGTCTAAGTGAAAAACAATATTCCCAAGCCACGCAATATAGCCAATCTCAGAAAAAACAAGAAATAACAACAGATCTGACGAAGGAATTTGGATCTCCTGAGCAAGAGGTTAAACCTATCAAGATTCAAGGTAAAGCGCCGTTCCGCCGTGCTATATCTTTATTATTACAAAATCCGGACTCTCTTCCCGCCGCTAAGCTAGACTGGATAAATCAGCTTGATGAGCCCGGAGCAATGATTTTTTCAAAATTAGTGGTGTTAGTTAATAAGAATGAAGCGGTTACCACCGGTATGCTCATCGAGAATTGGCGTGGTGAGCC
This sequence comes from Kangiellaceae bacterium, assembly GCA_019090895.1. Taxonomy (GTDB): domain Bacteria; phylum Pseudomonadota; class Gammaproteobacteria; order Enterobacterales; family Kangiellaceae. The sequence goes on along the minus strand of JAHRVB010000184.1, from coordinate 39,089 downwards.
AGAAGAAAAACACCTAAAAGCACTCGCTCTTGCTGATTTAATTATTAGCAAGGAACAAATTCCGGCTGAGTTAGCTGATATATTAAACCGATTGGAAAAAGAGCTTATCATCGATGAATGGGATCGACTGATTGCTAAGTCCAAATCACAGCCACTTAGTCCAGAAGAAAAAAATAGTCTAAAATCATTACAGAAAGAAATGCTATTAAGAGGCTAAAAGCGCTGTTTTTATCTGTTCATCATGTTTGTGTTCTTCAGAAGTTCATTTTCGCCGAGTTCGCCACAAATAATCTATCAAAATTGCCTTGATCGACCTCGCTTTCTTGCTGATCTACACCTAGACTGTGTATAATTGCGCGTTCCGTGTTCAGCACACGAAACGTACCGTTTTTGCGTAAAAAAGTGCTTTTTTGTACGATGGACTAATTAATTAGTTTACGTGCAAGAAATGCCTTCATCGAATAGTTAAGGTTTACCTGAATGTCAGACGAAACACCTAAAGCAGCGCCTTCACAGCAGTCTCAACTGAAATTACTTATTTCTCGTGGTAAGGAACAAGGTTATCTTACTTACGCAGAAGTGAATGATCACTTACCACCGGATATTGTTGATCCTGATCAAGTTGAAGATATTATCAGCATGATCAATGACATGGGCATCCAAGTTTTTGAAATAGCGCCTGAAGCTGACGCTTTATTGATGAATGAAAACGCCGCAACTGACGAAGATGCAGCGGACGAGGCTGCTGCGGCATTAGCGAGCGTGGAAAGCGAACTAGGTAGAACAACCGATCCAGTTCGAATGTACATGCGGGAAATGGGAACTGTTGAATTATTAACTCGAGAAGGCGAAATTGAAATCGCCAAACGAATTGAAGAAGGAATTCGCCAAGTATTAGCATCAATTGCTGAATACCCAGAAACAGTCAGTTCACTCTTAGACGAATATGACCGTTATGCGGCAGAAGAAATCAAACTAACCGACATCATCACTGGTTATGCAGACAATCTAGCTGAGGCGGCTCAAGCTGCGGCTCACGTAGGCTCTGAAGTTCCTAAAGATGAACTTGCTGATGAAGATGGCGAAGATGATGACGAAGAAGAAGAAAACCTTGGACCTGATCCAGAATTAGCTAAAGAAATTTTCACAGCACTTCGTAAGAACTACGAAAATTCAATTGCTGCGATCAGTAAATATGGCAGAAAGCATAAAAATGCTATCAAGCACATCGAACTAATGAAAGAGGAATTCTTAAAATTCCGCTTGTTACCTAAGATGTTCGACAAATTGTCCAGTCGTATGCGACGCCGAATGACTAGCCTAAGGACGCAAGAAAGATTGATCATGCGTTTATCGACTGAGCAAGGCAAAATGCCTCGTAAAGATTTTATTAGAACTTTCCCAGGTAATGAAACCAATACCAAGTGGATCGATTCTATTTTGTCTCAAAACACAGACTACCATGACACCTTGGAAGAGTTCGCTGAAGATATTATTCGTTGTCAGAATAAAATCGCCAGAATAGAAGAAGAAAGTAAATTAACCGTTGTTGAAGTAAAAGAGACCAATCGGCGCATGTCAATTGGAGAAGCAAAAGCTCGCCGAGCCAAGAAAGAGATGGTTGAAGCGAATTTGCGATTAGTTATTTCGATAGCGAAGAAATACACCAACCGTGGTCTTCAATTCTTAGATTTAATCCAAGAAGGTAACATTGGTTTAATGAAGGCAGTCGATAAATTTGAATATCGTCGAGGATATAAGTTCTCGACTTATGCTACTTGGTGGATTCGACAGGCGATTACCCGGTCGATTGCTGATCAGGCTAGAACAATTCGAATTCCCGTGCATATGATAGAAACGATCAATAAATTGAATCGAATATCTCGTCAAATGCTACAAGAGATGGGCCGAGAGCCACAGCCAGATGAATTGGCAATTCGAATGGAACTACCGGAAGATAAGATTCGCAAGGTATTAAAAATTGCCAAAGAGCCTATTTCAATGGAAACACCGATTGGTGACGACGAAGACTCGCATCTAGGTGATTTTATAGAAGATGCTAATCAGGATTCTCCTATTGATATAGCAACTTCTCAAAGTCTAGGTGAAGCAACCAAAGAAGTGCTCTCTGGGTTAACTGCACGAGAGGCGAAAGTTCTAAGAATGCGATTTGGTATTGGTATGAACACCGATCACACCCTGGAAGAAGTTGGTAAGCAATTTGACGTAACACGAGAAAGAATTCGTCAAATCGAAGCTAAAGCATTACGAAAACTTCGCCATCCAACTCGGTCAGACCAACTAAGAAGTTTCTTAGACGAATAAGTTCTGAAAGTCACTTAGAGATACAATAAAAAAGCCGGCAAAGTCGCCGGCTTTTTTATTGCCGCAAAACACTTAAGTATTGAAACTACTTAACATAAACCAATATACCAACAACGATAGCTGTTAATACTAGGCTACTTACAATAACTCCCCGAACTGTTGCCATTGGCCCTTGCTTGCCGAAAATAGCATTTAGCTCCAATAAAACGACAACGGCAAGTGCTGCATACATAGCATTCATAGAGTGAGATAAATTTCCATAGCCTGCGAAATGCGGTCCAGCTAACATACAAAAAGCCATAGGTCCTGAAAATAGAGTATTGGTTCTTGACGCCAATAGTGCTTTACCACCCGCTGCCGCTCCATCACCTTCCACCATTCCCAAAGCAATTTTTTGGTTTGGCCAAATGATTAGCCATACATTTAAAAACATAAACGTACCTAAAGCTGCACCGACTGCAATATAACTATTCATAACACCCTGTTTTTCTACGCCATAAAGTAGAATAACACCGGTAATAAAAGTAAACATCGCACCCCATCTAAACCACCACAGGGCTTCAGGAGCTAATTTTGCTTTTGCATCAGCGAGTCCTTCTGGACTAGCCGATTTAAAATATCCACCTTGGATAAAATTAAAATAATACAGCAATCCAATCCAAGTCATTCCAAATAGCAAGTGTCCCCAACGTGCTAACATATTTACAATATATTCAATTTCCATCCCAAGCTCCTATTATTAAGATTCATTATATTGGGTCTTTAATTTACCTAAGCCAGAATTGGCGAAGTAAGACTGCATGAAGGCTAATTGTAAACAATCTAAAAGTGCCAACGAAAGCTAATTCGCCAACAGAATTAATCCTTTGATAAACACGGAACAATTGTGACTATCCCCGAAAACAAAGGCCCTCCAGAGATAAACTATATAGGAAATGAGCTAAAAAGGCGAGCAGAACAAGGATGAGAAAGAAACTAAACTTTAGCAAGAGATTGAGAAACTGCTATTTCTGGAAAATCCTAATTATCACATTTACCGTCAGGTACTGCCGAAAGAATATCAGTCACACCACTCGATACAGCCATCAAGTAGCATTTATTATCTTTGCCCAGTTGATACCACTGGACACTACTTGTTTGAGTATTGTTGATTGATTCTAAATCAGCATTTACGACACTACTGTCGTTGGTTTCATCAAGATTCGGCTCTGTTTGAATACTCGATTCGATAGAATATCCGTTTGTTAGCTCATTTCCAGTGACGTCTTCACTTCGTGAGCGATAATCCTCGTAACTGCCTTCTACGGCATTAGAACCGTGTTGTTCTGTCGAATCATGTTCGTCTTTATGATGTTCATTTTCGTTGATTATTGAACCAATGATTCCCCCGACAATCAATGCACCTACTACCGCAGCTCCTGAACTACGTCCATGTACACCCACCGAAACATGGTTATGATGACTATAACCATGGGTTGAAGAAACTCTGGTAGAACAACCACTTGCAAGAATAAGAAGAGGGAATATCAAAAGACTAATTTTAGGATTCATAATAGCTTCCACGTTAAGCGACATTATGACTAATTTAACACATTAAAATTAATTCAAACTGAATGAAAAGAATAATTAAGGTACTAAGTTACTTTTTTTATCACCTAATTTTAGCGTGAAACCAATCTTGACTCGCTGACTAATTATTCAATTTCAACCTTAATTTTCGCATGTTTGACCCAGCTCAGATAGATGGTTCGCGACTTTTACGTAATCATCGAGGGAAAGATTTTCTGGTCTTAATGTTGATTTTATCCCAAGTGATTCTAAACTGTCAGCTTCGATCCTATTCCGCCAAACATTTCTTAAGGTTTTTCTTCGTTGATTAAAAGCTTCTGTTACTATGCTGGCAAATAATTTCCTATCCGAAATATCCAGTGCAACTTTTCGGGGGCATAAATAAACAATTGCAGAATCAACTTTCGGCGCAGGCGTAAAGGATTCAGGAGGAACAATAAATAGCATTCGCGCTTCGCACACACTCTGAGTCATAACACTTAAACGGCCATAGGCTTTACTACCTGGCTCCGCAGCCATTCGTAAAACAACTTCTTTTTGCAACATGAAATGCATATCTTGGATTTCATCAAGATATTCAAACAATCGAAATAACAGAGGGGTCGAAATATTATATGGAAGATTCCCAACAACTCGTAGAGGACCTTTGTCTGCAAAGTTTGAATAATCTACTTTTAAAGCATCCGTCTGTAGTATTTCCAATTCTCCAAGGCCATCGCAATTGAATTTCAATTTTGGGATAATATCTCTATCCAATTCAATCACTCTTATTGATTGAGTGACCGGCAAAATTTGTCGGGTGATAGCACCTAACCCAGGACCAATTTCAACAATATTATCGTTTTCCTTTACTCTAATACTTTTCACGATTCGATCGATAATTGAAGAATCATGAAGGAAGTTTTGCCCAAATCGCTTTTTCGCTCTGTGAGTAGAAGGATCAAAAGTTTTCATTCTGGCAGTTCACCTTTGGCTAGTTTTATAGCATATTTTATTGCGTATTCGAGACTACTCGATGATGCGATCTTTTGGCTAGCAATGTCGATTGCAGTACCGTGATCCACCGATGTTCTAATGTAAGGTAATCCGAGAGTTATATTTGCACACTCTCCAAACCCTATCGCTTTTACAACAGGTAAGCCTTGGTCATGATACATTGCCAAGAATACATCGAACTCACCTCTATTTTTTCTTGTGAATAAACTATCAGCAGGAAACGGTCCGTTTGCTCGGATTGCTCTACTTTTCAACGCCTTTATCACTGGTATAAGCACCTCGCGATCTTCCGTACCAAGAAGTCCATCTTCACCAGCATGAGGATTAATGCCACAAATTGCTATATTTGGAGCAACTAAACCGAGTTGGGTGAAACTGTCATGAATCACAGAGACAACCTCATCTACTAGCTGCTGGTTAATCGTCTTAGCCACTTTTGCCAATGGGATATGAGTCGTCGCCAGAGCGATTCGAAGTCCAGCGGTTGCTAATAACATTACCACTCGATCAACCTTAGCTTGAGTCGCAAAAAATTCGGTATGACCAAGAAAGGAGCTGTCTACTACATTTAGAATGGCTTTATGTACGGGTGCGGTGATAATCGCATCGACTTTTTCAACCAAAGCCAATTCGCCAGCTCGGGTTAACATATTAAGGACTGCTGCGGAATTTAGTGAGTCCAGGCTACCCGTTTCTACCTGTGCAGGAAGTTCAACTTGTTCGTAAAAGAGATGGCCTACAGTGTGCGATCGTGCAGGTTCATTCCAAACGATAGGTGTAAGCTGAATATTCAACTCTAACTGTTGAGCAAGCCTTTCTATCAATTCTCGATTTGCCAATACAACTATTTGAACATCAAAACTTAGCTGAGCGATCTTAACCAGCAGCTCTGGACCTACTCCGGCGGGTTCCCCCATCGTCAGTAGAATTCTCGGTACACCACTCATTAATTTCGCCAGTAAGTATTAGTCTTTGAGCTGAGCTTAAATAGAAAGCACTCTAACAATTATGATTTGTTTCCATCTATATATTTGATATGAGCTCGGTCTTTGAGCTCACTGATCCATGTTTGTAACTCTTCTTCATACTTCCGGCTCGAAAGAATTCGGTAAGCTCGATCTCTTTTTCGATTTTCTGTTTGGTCTTGATCGCGACGGCCAGTTACTTCCATTATGTGCCAGCCAAACTGAGTTTTCACCGGTTCACTCAATACATTAAGCTCCAGCTTATCCATGACTTCCGAAAACTCTTTAACAAAGGTTCCCGGATCAATCCATCCCATATCGCCACCTTGGGCGGCATTTGATTTATCATCAGAAACTTCCACCGCAACAGTAGTGAAGTCATCGCCATTCAAAATTCTATCTCTCGCCAGGGCGACTTTGTCTCTCGCCTGTTCATCGCTAGTGATCGCGTCAGGGGAGACGAGAATATGCCTGACCTTTGTCTGCACAACGACTTGGGCAGCGAAACCACCTTTCTTATCTTTTAAATACAGAATGTGTAATCCGCTTCCACTTCTTAGTGGTTCGCTGACGTCATTCACCGCCATATTTTTCACCGTGCCTGAAAACAATGTAGGCAATTGGTTCAAGCTACGCCAGCCCATATCACCGCCTTCTAGTGAATTTTGACCACTTGAAAATGCAATCGCAAATTCTTCAAAATTCGAGCCATTACGTAATGCGTCAATAATTTTCTTCGCCTCTTCTCGTTTGACAGACAATTCCTCAGGTGTCGCACTTTCGGACAATGAGATGAGAATGTGGCCTAAGTGATATTGAGTTCGTGTCTCTCCTTCTTTGTCCATCTGGTTAACGATATTATCAATTTCTTTGTCACTGACTTGGATTCTCCGTTGAACCATTCCTCTTTGAACCCGATCGATCATAACTTCGTTTCTGATGTCTTCTCTAAAAATAGCCCAAGCGGTTCCGTCTTGTTCAACCTTTTCTTTCAACTGATCAGCTGAAATTTTTGAACCCTCTGCAACTTTATCGATAGTCGCGCTCAGTTCTTGATCATCGATTCTTACACCGACGCGCTTCGCCGTTTGAATTTGCAATGACTCAATGATTAGCCTTTCAAGTACTTGTTTTCTTAATATTTTTTTCGAAGGAACAGCTTGCTCTCGCGCCCTAATTTGAGTGATGATCGCATTAGTTCGTCGAACCAGTTCACTTTCTAGTACAACATTCTCGTCTACAATCGCAATGACCCTATCGAGCAACTGCTCTTCCGCATTTGCACCGTGAATAACCGCAAATAACAAAATACCAATGACACTACTTAATATATTTTTCATCTATCAACCATTTTATTTCTAAAACAAAACCAGCAATCAATTGCTGATGAATACGTTTCTTATCTATCAAGGCGCTAATCTCTTGCCTGATAACCTCTAATACTCTTTGTTAATAATGCCGAAACATCGTTTCCGGCACTTCCGAAACCTTTAAATACAAACTGCAATTCAATCCCACTATTAAATTCGTCATCGAGTGCTGCTGCTGCACCTTGCGCAGTGGGATTACCAAAAGCATCAAGTCGAACATCTAAATAACGCCTAGAAACTAAATTAACAGCAAAACAACAAGACTGATATTCAAAACCAAACAAGGTTTCAGATGTTCGTCCTCGCTCGAGATCATTATACCATCTTCCCACCAATCGCCACTGCTCATTTATCGGCCAAGCAAAGGACAGATCGAGTTCTTCGTTAGAAAAACCATCTTTATTTCTTAGCCTGTGAGATAAATTGACAATATGATCGGGTTTCGGTTCAAATTTTATCTGACTGCGGGCAAGATTTGTCCCGTTGTTAATGTTTTGATCTCGATTATCATCCGACCATTCGATAAATCCAGTAAATTCGAAAGTCGGATCGGGCTGATACGTCACTTCCGCCAACCAAGTCGAATGAGTTGAGTTATCGATAGAATCACTGGCTTCTAATACGACTTGCCTATCTTCAAAATAGTTCTTACGACCAAACGAAAAAGCTAATAGTTGAGCACCGGTTTGTTCATCGACAAATCGGTTGGTTAAAGCGAAAGCTAAATGGTTAGTGTCCCCAACACGATCGACGCCGGCAAATCGGTTAGCTTGCCATAATTGAGAAAAAGAAAATTCAGGCAAACGGCTGCTAAAATTGTGAATATCTTGCTGGTTGCGTAATGGAATATAAGCGTAATTTGCTCTGGGCTCAAGGCTGTGAATGATCGAACTTCCTTTCCATTCAATGGAACGATCAAAATAAAGCCCGGTATCAACGCTGACGACGGGTAAGTTCCTACTAATTGTTTCTTCAGTCTCTTCCATTTCATTTTTTTGTTGATATCGCGAGGATTGATAACTCATTTTAGGCGTCAACCAAGAATAACTGGTTCGAATGGGAAAACTGACTGAGGGCATAAGATTAAGTCTTAGACCTTCGATTTTGCTTGAATCGTTATGACTAAACCGAGTGAGGTCGCTTTCAAATTGCCAGTGCAAGCCACTTTCTTGATGGTAATAGTCAGCACTAGCTACGGCACTAGGCATTATCCTATAGGGCTCTTCACCTTGTAAGGATTGAGTTGCTTCGGCTAAGAACGATACCAGCCAAATATCATCTTGATAAGTGAAATCGGTTTGACTAATCAACTGGGTTTGACTATTAGTACCATAGGATTCAATCGCTCCAGCTCCTAAGTCAGTAAAATAGTCACGGTCACTTACTTTACTGGTTTTAATCTTACTCGACCAATACTGATTGAAATTGAACTGGTTAGAAAATGAAACGGCCCATCTATCTTCCTGCAATCCATATCGACCCGCAGCCAAATCAGGTTCTGCCGCGATCAAATCATTGACAAGTCGATCATCTCCCAACCATTCGAAAGCGAGCTCGCTACTCGATGATCGAGTCATATATCTAAACTCGGACCCAAATTGCAGTCCTCGGTGTTGGATATTTCGAAAGTTAAAAGTGGCATCGGCGTGCGGTGCTATATTCCAATAGACAGGCAAAAGAATGTCTAAGCCGTTTTTATCATCATTGCTAAAAGCTGGTTGTAAAATCCCTGACTTGCGCTGGTCGCCGAGTGGAAAGTTAACATAAGGGAAATAGAACACTGGAATTCCTTTAACTTTTAGCCACATCCCCCAAGCTTCCCCCCAGCCAGATTCAGAATCGAGTTTTAGCTCGGATGCTGAAAATCGCCAGCTTTCATTATCTGTTGGGCAAGTACTGTAGGTGAGTTCTTTTAAAGTCGCAGTATTCGTTTCGTCTGTTTCAATCGACTCCGCGCGGCCATTTGCGTTATTCTCGAAAAAGTGGAAATCGACTTGTTCCAGTTTAGAACGCCGAGTTTGCTGACTTCCCTTGAAATTATCGGCTCGGAGTAACGATTCTTTGGTTTCAACCGATACGCCACCTTCCGCGACCAATTGTTGTTTTTCTTTGTCACTCACCAAAGAATCTGCTTTTAATTCTGAAATAGACGTAGTCATCGTTACGTTGCCTTTCAGTGATAATATCCGCTCATCATTTTGCGGTACGCTATCGGCGGTTAAACGAACGTTTTGTTCAACTTCCTGATAATTAGATGTTTGACCCTGAGAAATAGGGGCTAACGAGTTATAAAGTTCCCTGGAAGGACAGGTATTTAGGATCTTGTAATTATTGTTAGTATCACCTGCACCAGAAAATTGGGATTTAAAATAAACAGGTTCTTCACTGTCAGCATCACTATCCTGCTCAGTGGTTGATGCAAAAATAGGCAGCGCAATACTTGTGCAAATTCCGATGCTCAGCACTGAACTTATGGTACGAATAAGCAAGTGATTTGTACGAATAGTCGGATAACTCAAGTAGGTTGCTCAATTACGGATTTTAGCTGCGTATGATACAAGATTTTCACCTTTATCTCATTTTAATTACCAAAATAGTTGAAACATTTACCTCTTGTGTCAGGCCCACGCTCTTCATTTGCCTAATATATGTAATAACTTATTGTTAGTAAGTCGCTTTAGGGTTGGTAATCTTTCGACTAATAGAGAATAATTAACTCAATACTAGACTAATACCAAGTGCTAAATCATGCCTTATCATACCGACGACCTTCGAATAAAAAAAATAAAGGAATTGCTTCCTCCTATCGCATTGCTAGAGAAATTTCCTGCGGAAGAACAAGCCACGAAAACCGTATTTAAGGGGCGAGAGGCTATTCATAATATATTGAACAACGACGACAATAGATTACTAGTCATCATTGGTCCTTGTTCAATCCATGACCCTGAAGCTGCACTGGCGTATGCCGATAAATTAGTGCAACTTAGAGAGAAATATAAAGATTCATTAGAAATAGTGATGCGTGTTTATTTTGAAAAACCGAGAACCACTGTCGGTTGGAAAGGACTCATCAATGACCCCTTCTTGAATAATAGCTGTAATATTAATGAAGGATTGCGACTTGCTAGAAAACTACTGGTGGACATTAACACAAAAGGACTGCCTACAGCCGGTGAGTATTTAGATATGATTACTCCGCAATATATTGCTGACTTGATGTCTTGGGGGGCCATAGGTGCTCGAACCACGGAATCACAAGTCCATCGAGAGCTTGCATCTGGCTTGTCTTGCCCTGTCGGTTTTAAGAATGGGACCAACGGAAGTATAAAGGTTGCACTCGACGCAATTGGTGCTGCCAGCAGTCCACATCATTTCCTCTCAGTAACAAAATTTGGCCATTCAGCGATTGTCGAAACTGCCGGAAATAAAGATTGTCATGTCATTCTAAGAGGCGGTACGGAACCAAACTACTCAAGTAAACATATACGCGAAGTAAGTGACAAGCTTATCGCCGCGGGATTAAACAGCAACCTCATGGTTGACTTCAGTCATGCCAATAGCAATAAACAATTCAAACAACAATTAGCAGTATGCGATGATATCTGCGAGCAGTTAAAACAAGGTGAGCAATCTATCTTTGGAGTCATGATCGAGAGCTTTATCGAGGAAGGAAATCAAAAATTAGTGAAGGGTAAAGCGGAGATTTTTGGACAGAGTATAACCGACGGTTGTATTGGTTGGCCTGACACAGAATCAATACTGGAGACCTTGTCTCAAGCCAAGCGCGGTTAGTCTGCATTTCTAGCCAACGCTCATCTTATCTTCATGAGCGTTGGCGAGTTGTTCTATTTGGCAGTCTAATCTTTCACATCAGGTTCGAAGAATAACCATTTCACCTGAGGATAAGACTCTTTGAATCGAGTTTCACACTGGTTAATATCTGCGATCAGTTTGTTAGCGGAATCTGCTTCTTTCATTTTAACCTTGACCGCAACCATCACATCTTGACCCATTTGCAAAGACAGAAAATTAAACACCTTCTCTACTTGCTCATCATCAAGAATTGATTTTTCCATTTCGGCTCTAATGTGAGGTTCTACGCCTTGTCCAATCAATAAATCTTTTACTTCCTTGCCGATAAAAAAAGCAATAAAAACAAGTAATACACCAATGGTAATCGTTCCTATCGCATCGTAAGTAGGGTCACCAGTCACCATGGTTAGAATGATTGCCAATAGCGCAAAAACTAGCCCGGCAAGAGCCGCGATATCTTCACCGAAAACCACCAACAATTCACTCTGACGACTTTCTTTAAACCATTTGAAGTAACTTCGTCCGTTTCTAATCTTATCGATCTCCTTCATACAGCCCCAGAGAGACCCACCTTCAGCAAGAATAGCGAAAACTAAAACGCCAATCGCAATAAAAGGAGATTCAAGAGATTGAGGATTATCTAATTTATGCAGGCCTTCATAGATTGCATAGACGCCACCAAGGGAAAATAAGATAAGCGCAACAATAAATGACCAAAAATAAATCGATTTACCATAACCAAGAGGATGTTCAGGTGAAGGTGGACGTTTCGATTTCTTTAGTCCGATCAATAACAAGACCTGATTGGCACTATCAACTAAAGAATGGATCGCTTCGGCAAGCATCGAACCTGATTTAGTGACATAAGCTGCAAAAAATTTGGCAATTGCAATTAAAAAATTCGCCGTTAATGCATAGATGATTGACTTAGTTGAATCTGCGCCATGTGACATAGCTGTTATCCCTAGGTTTTTATTATGTCGCTACTTTAACATAACCCTATCCGAAGCTTAAGACCTGCTTAGGCGCATTTGCAAAAGGTGCTCGGAATAGCTTCACTCATTACGGACCTATAGGATGTTATTGTTCGGCATTGACCGAATGTTGATATCTCGTTGCGGAAATGGAATTTCAATTTTCTCTTGAAGAAACTTATTATAAACCGCTTCATTAATAGAATCACTGACCCTTCCTCGAAGGACTGGCTCAGAAACCCAGCAAAGTAATTCGAAATTTAAGCCCGAGTCGCCGAAAGTTCGAAACCGTACTCTGGGAGCTGGCTCATCTTCAATGTTACTCGCTTGCGCTGCGACTTCAGAAAGAGCGTCTCTTACACGAGAGATATCTTCACCGTAGGCACAGGCAATTTGAATTCGAATTCTGTATTTCTTATGGGGACCTGCAGTTTCGTTGGTAATCTTAGTATTGCCCATAATGGCATTGGGAATAGTAATTTCTACATCAGAGCGAGTAAGAATTCGTGTACTGCGTATTCCAATATGAGTAACTTCGCCACGTTCACCACTATCTAATACAATAAAATCACCCAACTTGTAGGGGCTGTCTGCAAGAATAAAAACTCCTGCAAATAAATTAGCCAGCGTATCCTTGGCTGCAAAACTGAGTGCAAGACCTAGAATACCAGCCGAAGCGAGCCAGGCTGATATATCTATTTCCCATGCAATTAATAAAAAATAGACTCCCATTGCATAAAAAATAATGGCCGCTAAGTTATCAAATAATGGCAATGTATGCCTCTGAACTAACTTAGCCTTCCTATCGCTATGACTCAGATATTTAAGTACATAGTGAGATGTATTAATAACAAATCGAAACCAGTAGTAGATAACGATCGTTAGCAATATCGATTCAACAATATCCATATGTTCGATTAGAAGTTCCGATCGGCCAATAGCCAGTCGAGCCCCAATAATTAAAACACTAATTCGTAAGGGGCGTTTGAGCTCATCAAGAATATGATCATCAACGGTATTATCAGTTTTCTTGGTACTAATGACCTGTAAACGCTGAATAATAAATTTGGCAAGACTCGCGACAATCGCTGCAAACAAGAATATGAGCGCTGACTGGATAAGTTGATTGTCTGAAATATAGGGCAAATACTGCTGAATTATATTCTGCATCCATTCCATTCTATTGACTCACTTATTAATTAAGGCTGGTAAAAGCAGATAAACAATAATAATAAATTCGGTCGGGCATTAGTCCAAATATAACTAGCAGCAAACAGTTAACACTGATGGCAATCTTAAGCGAACGACTATTTGAAACATTGGGGCTATCGGTAGCCTCGGTAAAGTACATTTCTTTCACCACTTTCAAGTAATAGACCAAACCGACAACCGAAAACGCAATGGCTACCACCGCTGCCAACACATGATCATTAATAACAAGCAATCTGAAGATTTCTAACTTTGGCCAAAAACCAATCAGCGGTGGTATGCCCGCCATTGAGATCATGATAATAGTGAACATTAGCGCATACCAAGGATGATATCGCCCCATTCCCCGCAAATCAGAAATTTGCTGATAGTCGTTTTTGTCTGAACTCATGAAAATAATTATTCCAAATCCTGCCAGGGTCATCAGCGCATAAACAATAATATAGAACATTGACGCCGCATAGGCTTCATCGGTTCCTATCGATAAACCAAGCAAGAAATAACCGATGTGCGCAATAGCAGAATAAGACAACATGCGTTTCAAATTGGTCTGAATTAAGGCGACTATATTTCCGACGATGACAGAGAGCATCGCAACGATCATTATCATCGGAGTCCAGTGAATGTCCGCTCCACCAAAACTACTTTCTAGAACTCGAAAAGCCATTCCAAAAGCAGCTATTTTTGGAACGCTTGAAATATAGGCAGTAATTGAACTAGGTGAACCGTGATAAATATCGGGCAACCACATGTGAAATGGCGCGGCGCCAAATTTAAAGGATATTCCAACGACTATAAAAACTAATCCAAATTGAATCATTAAATTAGCACCACTAACAGCAATATAGTTAGCCACTTCATCAATTAGAATGCTTCCTGTCATTCCGTACACTAACGAAATTCCATAAAGAAGAAAACCTGAAGCCAGTCCTCCCATTACAAAATATTTAACCGCAGCTTCAGAGGCATCATTCGAATCTCTTTGAAGTGCGACCAAAGCGTATAATGATAAAGACAAAAGTTCGAGTCCAAGGTACACGACTAACAAGCTATTGGCTGACACCATGATCATCATGCCCAGTATCGAAAAAAGAGTCAGCAGATAATATTCGCCTCGCATCAAATTTCGCTCTCTGATGAACGGTCTTGCATACAATAATGAAATGAATGCCGTTAAATAAATGGCTAATTTCAGCACAACAGCAAACTGGTCCTGTATCCAGTGACCACTAAATCCAATCGTTTCTTGAACGCCGAGGTCTTGCACTCCCATGATGAAAAGGGTCAGTAACGAGCCTTGAGTCAGCATAAAAGTTAACTTACGCTCTTTATCTCGTTGGAACAGATCAACAAGCATAATTACACAAAGTGCAATGAGTAAAAATATCTCTGAAGAGATGATCGAATAATTAACTGAATCTGCCATTACGAACACATTCCTTCTGGAGAAAGTTTTGAAACTAAATTACAGTCAATCAAATGCTGAACGCTTGGTGCCATAATGTCTAATAAAGGTGCAGGCCATAATCCAAACAACATAACCATAATAGCTAGAATAATAAGAACAATCGTTTCTCTGGGCTTTAAGTCGGTCAGCGCTGCAACTTTATCATTAGCGACATCACCAAACATCACTCGTTTATACATCCAAAGCGTATAAGCCGCTGCTAATATTAACGTTAACCCACCAATTGAGGCGATCCAAAAACTCACCTGAAAACTCGAGAGGATAACCATAAACTCGCCCACAAATCCAGATGTTCCGGGCAAACCGGCATTCGCCATGGCAAATATCATAAAGAACATCGCAAACCGTGGCATGGTGTTCACTACTCCTCCATAATCTTGAATGTTTCTAGAGTGCATCCTGTCGTACAATACGCCAATGCAAAGAAATAATGCCCCCGATATAAATCCATGAGAGATCATTTGTATCAGTGCACCTTGGATTCCCATAACAGCAGCATCTTGATGGTTGTCAGCTAGCAACGAAAAGCTAATAAACAAACCAAGTGTAACGAAGCCCATATGAGCAATTGAAGAATAGGCGATTAGTTTTTTCATATCGCTTTGAGCGAGTGCAACGAAACCGATATACGCAACGGCAATAAGAGACAATACAATCATAAAGTCAGCCATGGCCAACGAGGCATCCGGAACGATAGGCAACATAAACCGAACAAAACCATAAGTTCCCATTTTCAACATAATTGCCGCTAGAATTACTGAACCGCCAGTCGGTGCTTGAACATGAGCATCGGGTAGCCAAGTGTGAACAGGCCACATAGGTACTTTAATCGCAAATGCTATCAGGAAGGCAAAGAAAATCAGTCGTTGTGTATCGGCGTCTATCACTAAATCATGCATTTTAAAAATATTAAAGCTCTCTGCCTGATTACCAAGATAAATAAGTACTATGAGGAGAAATACCGAACCAAAGAAGGTATAAATAAAGAACTTCAAGGTTGCATAGATCCGATTCGGTCCGCCCCAAATTCCGATAATCAAAAACATGGGCACCAACATAGCTTCCCAGAAGACATAAAATAAAATTGCGTCTGTCGCTGCGAATACACCATTCATTAGCCCGCACATTATTAAAAAGGAGGCCAAATAGTGAGACACCCTCAACTTAATATTATTCCAACTGGAAATGATAACAATCAGAGTCATTAAGGATGTTAGTGCGATCAGCGGTAACGAAATTCCATCGACGCCTAGAGAATATTTGATTCCTAAGGTTTCAATCCACATCTTATCTTCGACAAATTGCAGATAGAATCGGCTAGAATCAAAATCATTAAGTGCTAATAAACTCAAAACAAAAGTAGCTGCTGCTGTGACCAAAGCCAGCCATTGAGTTGCCTGTTGATGTTTTTGACCCGTGGCAAAAATAATTAACGTGGCGCCCGCAATAGGAAGCCAAATCAACAAACTTAAGATAGGTAAATTTTCTAACATTATTTTTGTTTAAACCCGTTTATAGTAAATCTATCTTGCTAACCGTTTAGTACTCGCCAGTACAACCAACCTAACAACAACAGCAACCCGAAAACCATCACAAATACATAATGATACAAATATCCCGTTTGTATCTTCCTTGTCTTCACTGAAATTCCCGTTACTAACTTAGCCGTACCATTTACCATCACTCCATCAATAATTGCGACATCAATCCATTGCCAAAATCGTTTTCCGAGTCCTATTCCGCCAGCAGAAAAATAGTTGATGTACAGCTTATCAAAGTAATAATTATTCTCTAACACATGAACAATTGGCCCGAGTGCTTTCCGTAATCGCTCGTTTAATTCGGGTTTTACAACAACAAATAGAAATGCCGTCGCCACACCGGCGATAGCCAGCCACAAAGGTAAATGCGAAATGGAACTCAGAGCTAATGAAAATGGATGTTGATAATGCTCTACAATAGGCGCGATGGTATCGTGATTTGAAGCGACCTTGATTGCATCATCAAAGTATTCACCAGAGACAATACTAGGAGCCAGAAAATATCCAGCAATTATCGAGGGAATCGCCAAAGCAACCAGGGGAACCCAAACTACCGCGGGCGACTCTTTGAGATGCGACTTGGTATGTTCATCCATTCTTTCCTTGGTATGAAAGACCATAAAGAACAACCTAAAACTATACAGCGCGGTAAAAAACACTCCAATCAAGACACACGCATAGGCGTAACCTGACGCAGCTAAACTAGAAAAATGAACTGCTTCAATAATAGCGTCCTTGGAATAAAATCCCGAAAACAAAGGAGTACCAATAAGCGCCAACGACCCAATCAACATTGTGGCATAAGTTATTGGCATATATTTTTTCAAGTTGCCCATTTTTCTCATATCTTGTTCATGATGCATGGCGATAATGACTGAACCCGCTCCCAGAAATAGGAGCGCTTTAAAGAACGCATGAGTAAGCAAGTGAAAAATAGCAATTGAATAAGCAGATGCACCTAGCGCTACAACCATATAACCGAGTTGAGACAAGGTCGAATACGCAATCACTCGTTTAATATCGTTTTGAATAACCCCTAAAAAGCCCATAAACAAAGCAGTTGTTCCACCAATAATCAAAATGAAATTCAAGGCGACTTC
The DNA here is from genome assembly GCA_019090895.1 of Kangiellaceae bacterium. Lineage (GTDB taxonomy): Bacteria > Pseudomonadota > Gammaproteobacteria > Enterobacterales > Kangiellaceae. The sequence continues at coordinate 21,759 of JAHRVB010000184.1, read as the reverse complement.
TGATTGCTCAAACAGTGGTGACATTCTTGCAACCATGAAAACACCAGCGGTAACCATTGTCGCGGCATGAATGAGTGCAGAGATTGGTGTCGGGCCTTCCATCGAATCAGGCAACCAAACATGTAAAGGCACTTGTGCAGATTTACCCATTGCTCCAATAAACAACCCAATACAAATAAAAGTAGTTGCAGACCAAATCAATCCATCGGATACGGGTATTTCGAGGTCTTTGTAACCTTGCTCTATTTGCGAAAACACTTCGGCATAATCAAGTGTGTCAAAAACAAAGTACACTCCGGCTATCCCAAGTAGAAATCCGAAATCTCCCACTCGATTAACTAAAAACGCTTTAAGATTAGCAAAAATAGCTGTCGGTTTTTTATACCAAAAACCGATGAGTAAATACGATACTAGGCCAACCGCTTCCCACCCGAAAAACAACTGCAAGAAATTATTCGACATAACCAAAGTTAACATCGCAAAAGTAAACAACGATATATAAGCAAAGAATCGTTGATATCCAGGGTCATCTTTCATATAGCCAATGGTATAGACATGGACCATCAATGATACAAAGGTAACCACAGCCATCATACTGGCTGTTAGGTCATCAATTAGGAAACCAACGTTCAAACTTAAACCGCCTAACTGCGCCCACGTATACAAATTATAATTTAGCGGCTGCGCTTGATCGAGTATTTGCTCCACAGCAATATTGATAGATAAAAGACAAGAAATACCCACCGCCAATATTGTAACTCGATGTGCCCACTGTCGCGGTAAACTGCTACCAGCAAAGCCAGTAAAAAGCGCTGCTAATAGTGGTAACAATACGATAGCAAGTAATTGGTTTTGCATAATGATTCCTCGCTATCCTTTCAATTGATTAATTTTATCGACATCGATCGTCGCTCGATTTCTAAATAAAACCACAATAATGGCGAGTCCAATGGCCGCTTCTGCTGCCGCCACAGTTAGTATAAAAAAGACGAAAATCTGCCCCGCGGAATCTTGCAAAAAGTGCGAGAATGCAATGAAGTTAGTATTAACAGCCAATAACATCAGTTCAATACACATCAATAAAGTGATCACGTTCTTTCGATTGATAATAATACCAGCGATACTAATCGAAAAGAGTACTGCACTTAATAAAAGGTAATCAGATAAACCAATCATTTATCTTCTCCTTCTTCTTCAACGTCATTGACTTGCGACACAGGCTCTTCTACCACCGCGTCCATCGATACGATTTTAAGTCGATTTCGTTTATTAGCTGCTAGCTGTTTGCTAATAACTTGAGCTTTTCGATGCTTTCGGCCTCGAAAGGTCAAAGCAATCGCTGAGATAATCGCAACTAATAAAATAACCGCTGCTGTTTCAAAAGCAATCACGTAGTCGGTATACATGACCCGGCCTAATTCCTTAATATTGGAATAGTCCGCACTTTTAGCTTCTGGTTGCGCAAAGTGAACAGCACTAAATTCCCCGTGGGTGATGAAAAAATAAAGCAGTGCAAAAAAGGCCAAAGATGCGGCGATGGCAAATGGTAGTTTCTTTACAAATCCTTGTCTTAAAGCAGCGTAATCGATGTCCATCATCATCACTACGAATAACAGCAAAACCATTACTGCGCCGACATAAACAACAATGAGACTCAATGCCAAAAATTCAGCTTCTAACAATAACCAAATGACAGACGCTGACGCAAACGTTAATACTAAAAAGAGAGCGGCTTTTACGGAGTTCTTACTCGTAATCACCATAAGAGCAGAAAAAACCACCCAGGCTGCGAACGAATAAAAAACGATCACTTGAAACGTCATTTGTTTTCTCTCAATATTTTATTAACTTTATTTCTGGTCATTTTTTTCAATTTTTCGCTTGCAACCTATTGATTGCTAATTTTAATTCAATCTTATTTTATATTGAAAATGTTAAATCGATTAGAACCTTAGAAAACTCATAGGTTGGTTAACCTACCTATATTTGGCATCGGCTTCTATATCTTGTGCCAGCTGTTCTTCGTGAATCAGGCCGATTTCCAACAACTTTTCTTTAGTCAATATTTGAGCACCTTGTTCTTCAAAATGATACTCAAATACTCGTGTTTCGACGATAGAATCGACAGGACAGGATTCCTCACAAAAACCGCAAAATATGCATTTAAATAAATCAATTTCATATTTTGTTGTTCTTCTCGAACCATCACTTTCTCTTACACCTGCATCAATAGTGATTGCTGCAGCAGGACAAACTGCCTCGCATAGCTTACAAGCAATGCACCGTTCTTCTCCATTAGGATAACTTCTCAGAGCATGAATACCACGAAAACGAGGCGATTGTGGTGTTTTCTCTTCAGGATACTGAATGGTCACTTTTGGGCTAAACATATGTCGGCCAGTCACCATCAAGCCCTTGAGCAACTCAACGAGAAGAAAACTATTCACAAATTGTTTAAATTTCTTCATATACGATTCTGTACCTTATCTCACAAGGAATTTTTCTAAGTAACTTAATCAAGCCAACCAGCTTTGATAATTATTGCCACAACCGGCAGCCAAACTAAAGTCACAGGAATAAATATTTTCCATCCCAACCGCATGATTTGATCGTAGCGGAAACGCGGAAAAGTTGCTCGTAACCAAAACAACATAAAGAGGAACCAAGAAGCTTTAATCAATAACCAAATTGTTCCTGGAATCCATGCCGTCCACTCTTCCAATACCCCAAGTCCTTCAAATGGTGATAACCATCCGCCGAAAAACATGATTGCCGTTAAAAAGGAAATCAAAATCATATTGGCATATTCGGCAAGGAAAAAGAGAGAGAAAGCCATGCCACCATATTCGACATGGAAACCGGCAACAATTTCGGACTCTCCTTCTGCCATATCAAAAGGTGCTCTATTTGTTTCTGCGACACCAGAGATCCAATAAACGACTAACAATGGAAAAAGAGGAAGCCAGTACCAAGACAAGATCCCTCCTGACTGGGAAGTCACAATATCACCTAGGTTGGTTGACTGTGAACACATCAATACACCAACAAGAGCAAAACCCATTGCAAGTTCGTAAGATACGATCTGAGCTGCCGAACGCATAGCACCCAAGAATGCGTATTTAGAGTTAGATGCCCACCCAGCAATGATAACCCCATAAACACCTATCGATGTCATTGCTAAGATATATAACAGGCCGAGGTTGATATCCGCTAAAACTAAACCTGCATCGAACGGTACGACTGCCCAAGCTGCAAATGAAGGACCGATAAATAAAATCGGCGCGATAATGAACAAGACTTTACTGGAGCCTTGCGGGACAACAATTTCCTTCATTATTAATTTTACTGTATCTGCAATGGGTTGTAGCCACCCTTTAGGACCGACTCGATTAGGTCCAAGTCTCAGCTGCATGTAACCAATTAGTTTTCGTTCAGCATAAGTTGCATAGGCTACGGCAAGAACCAATGGAAGTATTATCAAAACAATTTTGACAAGAATCCAAATTAAAGTCATTGCCCAGTCAACGAAATCTACATCACTCATGTTGTAACCCTCGAAATACTGATTGGATGGGTAGATGCTTTCGAAGTTTGCTGCAAGGCATTAGCTCGTCTTACCATTGGGTCGACCATATACAGGCCTAAAGAATCTCTTTTTGTTTCTTCCTCCGAGGCTGCATGTAACTCTGGCGGAGTCTTTCTGGATTCTTTTTTATCTCTGGAATTTTCCTGTTTTTCTTTTAGTTCATCTCGAATTTGAACTGAACTTTCGTAATCAAAACCACTGGTATCTAATAAGTTGCCTAATACTCGAAGAACCTTCCACGCAGGCCGAGACTCTCCAGGAGCCGGAACAGCTGCAGAAAAAGACTGCCAGCGACCTTCAACATTGACATAAGTACCTGAAGTCTCGTAACTTCCAGCGATCGGTAACATCACCGTAGAATAATCACTGACTCTACCATCTTCGTAGGATGTTAATGCAATGACACACTCGGCATTTTGTAAATTCGCTAGTGCTTGGTCAGCCCACAAACTTTCTACGTCAGGTTCACAATTATGAATCAAATATCCTTTCAGTCCTTCGGTCAGCATTTGCTTTGCATTTTTACCGGGAGTGGCTCGACCTCCAAATTCTGATTGATTAGGCACCGCTCCGGCCATTTTGTTTCCTGCCGCATTACACCCTTGAGTCATATATCCCCACTTAGAATCAGTGAGACGAGCGACTTGTTCTGCAATCCAATTGACGACTTCGGCTTGGGGATGTTCTTGAACATAGACCCCCATAAGAATACAACTTTGTTCACCATTAATGAGTTCATCAACAATGATTGCATGCTGTTCTGTAAATGTGATGCCTTCTATCCAATCTTTTATTTCCGCATTAATTTTGTCGGGTTGTTTTTGCGCAGCAGCAGCCAATACACAAGCAAACTCTTGTGCTAATAGATGTGGTTCTGGTTGAATTTCTTGGTAAAGTCTAAAGTTGTACTCACCATCAAACGGATTGATTGCCATCGCACGGCCGAATCCTGTCGACTTTCTAACTCGCAAAGCTGCCAGTGGCTGTTCGTGCCGAATATCACCAGCAATTAATAATGTTGCATCCATGGTATCAAGATCTTGCAGTGGAAAATTAAAACCTGCTCGAACTCCGCTATACTGATCTTTAGAAAAATCTCGGCGACGAGTTCTAAAATCAATATTATTGCATCCTGTACCGCGTATTAGTTTTTGTATTAAAAAACTCTCTTCTAAGGTTGAGTTGTTACCCACGATCGTTCCAAATTCTTCTCCTTTGGAAACACCGATGATTCGTTTCATCTCAGCAACTGCAAAATTAAGAGCCGTCTGCCAATCTGTTTCTTGCCAAGTTCCATTCTTCTTGATTTTTGGTTTCAATAACCGTTTACCTTCAGTTAATGCTTGGTAAGAAAAACGATCCCGATCGGATAACCAAACTTCGTTGATCGACTCATTTTCCCGAGGGACTACTCGAATGATTTCACCTCGGCGGTGGTGGATATTAACGTTGGAACCTAAGCAATCGTGCGGCGCTATGGAAGGAGATTCTCTTAGCTCCCAAGCTCGCGCTTTATATCTTGAAGGTTTAGCGGTTAAAGCGCCGACTGGACATAAGTCGATAATGTTAGCGGAAACTTCTGAGTCCATGGTGGATTCTATATAAGTGCCAATTTCAATATGCTCTCCACGACCAGTTGCTCCCAACTCGCGAATACCAACAACTTCTTGACCGAAACGGACACATCGAGTGCAGTGTATACAACGAGTCATGTCCGTTGAAATTAAAGGACCTAAGTTCTTATCCTTTACAACACGCTTGCCTTCTACATAACGGCTAACGTCTTCGCCATAACCCACCGACAAATCTTGCAACTCACACTCACCACCTTGATCACAGACAGGACAGTCGAGGGGATGATTAATCAATAAAAACTCCATGACTGATTTTTGTGCATCTATGGCTCGGTCGGATTGAGTTTGAATGACCATGCCATCGGCGACGGGAGTCGCACAAGCCGGCACAGCTTTAGGAAGACTAGAAACGTCCACCATGCACATCCTGCAATTAGCAGCGACAGAAAGTTTTTTGTGGTAACAAAACCGTGGAATGTAGATATCGGCTTCGTCCGCAACTTCAATAATCATTGAGCCGACATCTGCGGTCAGTTGCTTACCATCTATTTCAATATTTACTTTGCCCATTCTTTCTTTTGTTACCTGTGATGGTCAATTCTTCGCTGAAAGTTTAGCCTTTCACCATGCTTCGTTTGTGTTCAATCATGTACTCGAATTCGTGACGATAGTATTTTAAAAACCCTTTAATTGGCATTGCAGCAGCGTCGCCTAATGCGCAAATTGTACGCCCCATAATATTACCTGCAACTCGATCTAAATTGTCAATGTCTTCGGTATTACCCTCGCCCTGCAATATCCGATGAATGACTCGAGACATCCATCCTGTTCCTTCTCGGCAAGGAGAACACTGACCGCAAGATTCTTCGTAATAAAAATGTGCGGTTCGCGCAGCGAACTCGACCATACATACGGATTCATCTAGCACGATGACCGCTCCAGAGCCTAACATCGAACCAGCTTTGCCAATCGCATCGTAATCCATGGTGATATCCATCATTACATCGGCCGGCAATATCGGCGAAGAAGAACCACCGGGCACCACCGCTTTCAGTTTGTTTCCTCCCAATACGCCACCAGCGATTTCGAGCAAGTCTTTAAACGAAGTACCTAGATTAACTTCAAAATTACCCGGGTTATTGACATGGCCAGAGACTGAAAATATTTTAGTGCCACCATTATTAGGTTTGCCTAAATCAAGAAACCATTGACCGCCGTTTTCTAAAATGGCAGGCACAGATGCATAACTCTCGGTATTATTAACATTCGTGGGTCTACCAAACACCCCATAATTCGCAGGAAATGGAGGCTTGAAGCGAGGTTGCCCTTTTTTACCTTCAAGGGATTCAATCAATGCAGTTTCTTCGCCACAAATATAGGCGCCACCGCCTAGGTGATTATGCAATTCGAAACTAAAATCAGAACCTAGAATGTTGTCGCCGATAAGTTTATTCTCTCGCGCTTCGGCAAGTGCCTGTTCCATTCTATCGAATGGTTCATAAAACTCTCCACGCATATAGTTATAGCCAACAGTCGCATTCATTACATATCCAGCAATCGCCATTCCTTCAATCAACTGGTGTGGGTTATATCGAAGAATATCTCTATCTTTAAAAGTTCCAGGCTCACCTTCATCAGAATTACAAACCACATACTTTTGTCCCGGCATATTGCGCGGCATAAAACTCCACTTTAGTCCGGTTGGAAATCCTGCACCCCCTCGTCCTCTAAGTGCTGATAATTTTAATTCGTCGATTATTTTTTCATGATTGAGTTCGCCAGAAACAATTCTCCTTAAACTTGAATAACCGCCGACACTTTCATAGGCTTCTAATGACCAAGGAGTATCCAAACGCAGTGTTCTAAAACAAACTTCGTTTGCCATTATTTGTCCTCCTGTGTCGGCAAGTCTTTGGCCGCCATCTCAGATAGGATTTGGTCGATTTTTTCTTCCGTTAAATTTTCGTGATAAATTTTATCAACTTCTAACATCGGCGCTCCGCCGCAGGCTGCCATACATTCGACTTCTTTAATGCTAAACAGTCCGTCTTTTGTTGTTTCACCGAGCTTGATATTAAGTCTATTTTGGAGGTGTTCAACAACCTTGTCAGCGCCTCTTAATGAGCAAGATAAATTGGTGCACACTGACAATACATGCCGGCCCATTTTATCGAGATTAAACATGCTATAAAAAGTAGCTACTTCATAAACAGCCACATGAGGTACATCTAAATACTCTGCCACCGCTTGCATCATTTCAGTGGTTAAGTAATTGCCATTGTTCTCTTGTACAACTTTTAACGCCGGCATGATCGGTGGTCTTTTCCGATCGTTTGGATACTTTTTAATCCAGCAGTCTATTTCATCAATTTCTGATTGAGGAATTAGCTCTTTCAGATGAAGCGACTTATCGTAACTTAAATCTGTCATTAGCGATCAATCTCCCCAAATACCACATCCATGGTGCCTATAATTGCCACCACATCGGCTAACATATGCCCTTTTGCCATTTCATTCATCGCTGCCATATGTGCAAAACCAGGAGCTCTTATTTTGAGTCTATAAGGTTTGTTCGCTCCGTCAGAAAGAAGGTAGATACCAAACTCTCCCTTGGGATGTTCTACTGCAGCGTAGGCTTCACCAGCCGGAACACAATATCCTTCGGTGAAATGTTTAAAGTGATGAATTAACGACTCCATATTTTCACGCACGTCCGCTCGTTTTGGCGGCGTTATTTTATGGTCATCAACCATAACGGGGCCCGGATTTTCTCTCAACCACTCTATGCATTGCCGTATAATTCGATTTGATTGACGCATCTCTTCGACTCGTACTAAATATCGATCGTAGCAGTCACCATTTCTACCCACTGGAATATCAAAATCGAGTTCGGCATAACAATCGTAAGGTTGTTTTTTCCTTAAATCCCAAGCGACTCCAGAACCTCTCAACATAGGTCCGGTCATGCCTAATTGAAATGCTCTTTCCGGCGAAACAACACCAATACCGACTAGCCGTTGTTTCCAAATTCTATTTTCTGTCAACAAAGCTTCGTATTCATCAACACATGCGGGAAAAATTTCAGTATAGTCCCAAAGAAAATCCAACAAGGAACCTTGACGATTTTCATTCAGAGATTTTAATTTTTTCTCATTACGCCAGGGCGATTTATCATATTGAGGCATGCTATCCGGCAAATCTCGATAGACCCCACCCGGTCGAAAATAGGTCGCATGCATTCGCGTGCCGGAAACCGCTTCATAGGCATCCATCAAGGGTTCACGATCGCGAAAACAATAAAGGAACATCGTCATTGCGCCGACATCCAGCCCGTGGGCGCCAAGCCACATCAAATGATTGAGTATTCGAGTTACTTCTGCAAACATGACTCGTATATATTGAGCTCGTTTGGGGACTTTAATTTGAAGTAATTTTTCGATTGCAAGTACATAGGCATGCTCGTTACACATCATGGATACGTAATCCAGCCTATCCATGTAACCTATGCTTTGGTTATATGGTTTAATTTCAGCAAGTTTCTCAGTACCTCTGTGTAACAGACCTATATGCGGATCCGCTCTTTCAATGACTTCACCATCCATTTCAAGAATCATTCTCAAAACACCGTGAGCAGCAGGATGTTGAGGCCCAAAGTTTAAGGTGTAATGTTCTATTTCAGCCATAAAATTTACTTTTGTTATCGTTTTATTCTAGGTAAAAATATTCAGTAGAATCCTACATCATCATTTTGACTGTTCCAGTGCTCTACTCAGTAATTTCTTCATTCAGCTAGCGTATGACTCTAGGTACTAAAATTCGCTCTTCGATTGAAACAGGCTCGTAGATGCATTGCTGTTGCTCTTCGTCATATCTCATTTCTAATTCGCCGATCACCGGGAAATCTTTTCGAAATGGATGACCAATAAAGCCGTAATCCGTTAATAGTCTTCGCAAGTCAGGGTGGCCATTAAATAACAATCCAAAGAGATCGAATGCTTCTCGTTCAAACCAATTAGCGCCACTCCAAAGTTTCACTACGCTAGGGACCAACATTGACTCTTGTTCGACAAAAACCTTAACTCGGACCCTTTGATTTAAGGTGACCGAAAGCAAGTGGTATACCACAGCATACCGTGGCTTTTCCCAACGACTTGCCTGTTTATCTTTTCGGCCTCGTTCGAACCCCACTGTTGACGCTTTATTTGTAGACCATTCATCCAATCCATAGGTTAGATAATCGACGCCGGCAATGTCTACTAACTGTTCAAACAAGAACGCATCGTCGTCTCTGAGAACCTTCAATACATCCAACAAGTCATCGACCGAAATTTCAATCGTTAATTCGTTAAGTGCGTTGACGACGCTAATTAACTTCTCAGAAAATTGATTCTCAAGCGCTTTGTGCAAGTTTGAAATAGAGCGAGTCATAATCTAACTTACACCTGTCTCATGATTGTATTAGTGCGCTTAATCTTATTTTGTAACTGGATGACTCCGTACATCAGCGCTTCTGCTGTTGGCGGACATCCGGGGACATAAATGTCAACGGGTACAATCCGATCACACCCTCTGACTACGGCATAAGAATAATGATAATAACCGCCACCATTAGCACACGAGCCCATGGAAATCACCCACTTTGGTTCTGGCATCTGATCGTAAACACGTCTCAATGCTGGTGCCATTTTGTTTGTTAAAGTTCCGGCGACAATCATCACATCAGATTGCCGTGGGCTTGGGCGAAATACCACGCCAAATCGGTCAAAATCATAACGAGCTGCACCCGCTTGCATCATCTCAACGGCACAACATGCTAGTCCAAAGGTCATCGGCCACATCGAGCCGGTTCTAGCCCAGTTAACCAATGTGTCTATTCCGGTTACTAAATAACCCTTGCCTGATTCTTTTACACCGCCATCTTGCTGAGAAAGAGCCTGTTCCAATTCCGGTAATGTCGGCGAAATAAGCGAGTTTGGAGCAGATGGATCATGCTTTTGAGTTACTCCCATTCCAAGGCTCCTTTCTTCCATTCATAAATAAACCCTACGACTAACAAACCTAGGAAAACGCCCATGGCACCAATCGCAAACCAACTAAGTTCCTGAAAGACAACCGCCCAGGGAAACAGGAAAGCAACTTCCAAATCAAAGATTATAAAAAGAATGGCGACAAGATAAAAACGAACGTCAAATTTATTACGCGCGTCTTCAAATGCGTCAAAACCACATTCAAACGGTAACGTTTTATCAAAATTTTCTTTTCGAGGAGCGGCTAAATAACCGGCAAGTTCAAGGAAAGCACCAAAACCTAGGCCTATGGCGATAAAGACAAGTATGGGTAAATAGTTTTCTAACATTCTTTATCCCGTTTATTAATAGCTGGCTTGATTCTATTTAAAAGCCATTTTATGGCCAGCCGTTATTACTAAATCTCATTGGGAGAGACGTGTGAAAAATCTCGCTTAATATTATTCCCTCTATTAACAACAATAATATTCGGTTATGGCTATCGATGTCACTAACTAATCGCAAAAATATTGCCGCCTCCCCAATCATTGGTCAGAAAACCAACAAAAGTCATTGATTTAATTCGATTTTAACCGCTATTTTTTACGCATTGAGAGAGGATTTGGCCACCGTTCACAAATAAAAATGTCTTTTAACTCAATGTGACTGAATTCAATGCGGTGCAACAAAAGCTGATCGATTTTCAATATGAAAACGAGAATGAAACTTATTACCATTAACTAGTAATAGCCCAAAATATTTCGCAATCCTGGTGCTGCATACTCAACCATTTGTTTTTGCCGAGCAGGAAGCTCATCGGGAATAGAAAAATCTGGACCGGCCAAATTCTCTCTCGCAGTACCACTTTGCTTTCGGTCGGAACCCACTCGGACTCGTTGTTTCCAATCTTCCGGCAATCTATCGATTCCGCAACTGGCTAACAACTTAGAAAAAAATAGTTCTGAAGCATCAGAATCCAAATCCTTTAAGTGTCTGATAATCTCTTCATAACGAACAAGTTGAGTTTTCTCTGTCAGCCACGATACGGCGTTATGAGTATAAATTTCAGCCAATGTCGGCGCTTTTTGGTAAATACCAAAGATCATCATGTTTAGTACTTGCTCAACCGAAATCTTGCCATTTTTTAAATGCTCTAACGAACCATCAAAGGTATCTGAAAGAAAAAACCGAGCACGAGCGAGAACCCAATCATAAGGGTCTCGTACCACCAAAATGTGTTTCACCCCTGCCAGCGCTGTGGCTGAGTCATCGGAAAACAACAAGTGTCCCCAACTAAGCTTTGGTGACGATGGATTAAATGCAGCAAGATTTTGTTTTAAGATGGGTATTTGTATAAATGCTTTGTGATATTGCTGCTCTACCGGCACAAACATTCTAAATATATTTCTAATCAGATGAGTACCACATTTTGGAACCGTATTGAGAAACAACGGCTTTGATAACGGTGTTTGATTAAATTTTGAATTAAGTTCGTTTAAGTTATCAGCTTTGGCTAAAATTCTTGGCATTCGATTCTCTTCTTTTAGCTGCCCGCACACCGCAAGCCATTTATAAATTGATTGAAGTCTACTACATAGCAAAACTTTTAATGGTGACATTCACGTTTAGTTACAACCAAAAAACCGACTTACGCCGGCTTTTTGGGTTTCGTTACAATATTACTGTTAAAGCTGATAAGACACATTCAAGAATATTCGACGACCACGCCAGTCATATTGACTGTAGAACGCAGAATCCCCTTGAGTCTGTCCGGATGTTGCCGAATAGGTTCCAATAGTTGTAATCTGTGGTGGACGAGTATCGAACACATTTGACATACCGAAGACGGCTTGTAGACCGTCAGCGAATTCATGACTAACCGATAACGCATGATAAAAAGTTTCATCATCAGTATTCACTACTCTTACAGTCTCGCCACGATAGGTTACAGTATCTCCACCGTCTCTTTCTACATTAGAAACAGAACCTAGATAATTAACCGTCCAGTTGTAGGTCCAATCATCGACACTCAAAGTTGCACGCATCGAAGCCGTCAACCTTGGGTCTCCAAATTCACCATTAGTATCACGAACGGTATCAGGGAAGAGTTCAGTGCTGTCTTCTTCTTGATAAGTATGTTTAGTCTGGATCCTTAATTGTCCGATATCTAAATCAGTCGCATAGTTGATCGAAAGGTCGTAACCGCGATTAACCTGCGATGCAATGTTCAAGAAACTATCGTCAACATTATCGATCTTATTGTCCAAAGGATCACGAATGAATTGGTCACAAAGCGGGTCGGTAGGGAAAAATTCCGAATCGTAACAACGACCAACAATTGTTGCAGCGCCGAGCTGAGTAACCTCTCCATTAATTTTAAAATCAAATCGATCTAGGGATATAGCAAGGTCGGCAAAATCAGGTGTCCATACAATACCAAAAGTTTCAGAGATGGAAGTCTCCGCTTCTAACACTCCATCGCCGCCACCGCTGATGACTGTCGCACTGATCGCACCGCCAGTAAAATCGTCGGCAAATCCTTCTGATGCACAATTATCGGCTTGACGCTGGGTAATTCCACCAGTATCTAGAGAGTCGCCCCAGTTAATACAGGGGTCAATATTTTGCTGACGGACTGAACCCGTTTGGTCCGCTAAATAAAGTTCAAATAGAGCTGGTGAACGGAAAGAGGTTCCTCTTGATGCTCTAATTCGAACACCCTCAGCAACATCCCAATTCAAACCAACTTTGAATGTCGTATCATCTCCAAAGGAAGAAACATCCGTATAACGTGCAGACACTTTAAGTTCTACAGACTCCGCTAAAGGAAGATCCGATAACAAAGGAATAACAGCTTCACCAAATAGTGCTTTAGTGGTGTTCTTACCTTCAGTGATTCCAGCGACAGAAGTCAAATAAGCATTATCTGCTCTGGTGGTTTCACCTGGAACATCTTTTATTTTATCGGTCCGATAATGGAAACCTACTGCAAGGTCAAGTGGTCCGGCAGGCATTTCATAAGCTGTACCAGAAACAACACCTTCAATGGCTTGTTGATCATATACAGTGTTGCCTTTTTCCTTACCGAATAAGAAATCTCTGACTTCATTACTCATGTTACCAGCTAAGAACTGCGGATCAAGCCAAGGAACATCAACGCACGATACGCCTCTAACCGAAGTGGTTGTGCCAACACACGAACCACTGGCAAAAACAGATGGGTCTACCGAGTCGGTATACAAAACATCATTGATATAATCACCGTCCGAACGACTTATTTGTACTGATAGATCGAAATACCAATCAGAGTTTCCAATATCCCCCGTTAATCCGGTAACAAACCGCGTATAGTCGACATTTATTTCTGTGTCAGAAATATCCGTAATAGCGGTCGGGCTCAACCATTGTGCACCGGTCCAGCCAGTTGCTAAAGAATTACCTTCACCGATAAACCCACCAGCAAACGGATTGAAGTTTTCGTTGTAAACGTAAGTCCAAAATTGTCGATATCCATTAGCGACTGTATTACGGCGGTTAAATAATGCCTCACCATAGAGAGTAAGATCATCAGTAATTTCGAAATCACCTTGGGCAAACAAAGTCATTTTTTCTACTTCTGGAATCAATGAAGTCTCATCTTGGAATGGATGATCCGCATTCGCAACACCATCCGATGCACGATCGTAATTGACTGGATACCATCCTGCAGGTGTCGTTATAAAATCTTGATTAGTCGGATCAGCGGCGTAACCAGGAAATCCAAAACCTTCATAGTCATATTGCGCCTGATGAGAAGGTCTTCCTGGAATATTACCACCAGCATCTTGGTAATCATAAAGCCAAACATGTCCCCATAGTAAGTCATTACAATGTGCCTTGTCTGTTCTTGGATCAATAGGGTCAACTCGCTCTCCAGAAGTTTCATCGAAGATATAACGAGCAGCACAATCAAAGAACTTTCGGTCGCCTTTGGCGAGTTCTTTTTGGGTAGTATAGTCTGCAGTTAGCATTAAACTACCGCGCTCAAATGATTTTCCCCAAGTACCACTAAGTCTAAATTGTTCACCACCGCTTTCTTCTGGCATTGAGGTAAAGAAATCAAGACTTGCTGCGTCGTCTTGCTTAGTAATAATATTTACAACTCCGGCTACAGCATCGGAACCATACAATGATGATGCACCATCTTTTAATATTTCAACTCGTTCAATCGCTGACAGTGGAATGACATTAAGGTCAAAAGACGACACGCCGCCTTGTGTACCCGATGGTCCCGCTCTTCTTCCGTTCAACAGCACCAGCGTTCTATTCGCACCAAGTCCGCGCAATGATAAAGTGTCGGATCCAGTCCCACCATTTTGCACAAACGCCGTTGACGTTGCGGCAGTTACCTGCGCCGACCCTGAGGCTAGCGTCGATTGACGAAGTAGTTCCGCGAGACTATCGATGCCTTGTAATTTTGCATCAGCCGCAGAAATTATTTCTACTGGCTCAGCATTATCAGCGCCATCCCGACGAATACGCGATCCTGTAATAATTATTTTTGTGTCTTCAGCATCATCTGCAGTTTCATTTTCGGCTGCAGCAACTTGGCTGAGCGGCATCAAAGATAGCCCTAACGATGACATTAAAGTCACGCCGAGTGCTTTTTTTATTGGAGAAAATTCAAATTTATTTTTATTCATTTACTACCCCGAAATTATTTTTTAAACCACGCAGGACAAAGGTCACTGAAATCAAACTTCAGCTACTGCGAGCGAGTTTTTATAAAAACAGAATTAAATTTCAAGAGCAATGCAACCAAATTGAATTTAAATTGAAACTTTATTGAATTTTATGGTGAGATAGAACTTTTTAAGAAGCGACTTATTGGTGACCAAAAAACACTGGAAATTAAGCATCGAAATATAAACGAACTTGAATTAATATTGAATATTTCTTCAACGATATTTCAATGTTTTTTTGACACACAATAGCATCGACAATAAAAAAATTGGGGAGTAGGGGGATTTAAAACTTGGAAACTAGAAAATTACAATAAACGACCGGCGAGAATTTATTAAACGGTTTGAGCGCGAGGCAATAGAGTTTTTCTTCGATAGAGCGCAAATACAATAATTAAACCGTTGAGAGTGAGTATTAAATAAATCCCAAACAAACCGAAATTCCTATAGGGAGTTAGATAACTCTTGAGAGGAACCTCAAATCGCAATGTTTGTTGTTGATAACGAGGAAGGCTCTTTACAATACCACCCTTAGCATCAACGACTGCTGTAATACCATCATTAGTAGAACGAACTAACGGTATACCCAGCTCTAGAGCTCTCATTCGAGCCATTTGCATATGTTGGTAAGGCCCTAATGAATCCCCGAACCAGGCGTCATTACTCACTGTCACCAGGAGCTTTGCTTTGCTAGAACTGTTATCAGCATTTGCGGTTAATCGGTGCACGATTCCAGGGTAAGTAATTTCATAACATATCGCGGGGATCACTTGGTAATCAGCAAAATCAAAAACAGTTTGCTCTTTTGTCGCTGGCGAGAAACTCGACATCGGTAGATTTAGAAATTCAATGACGCCTCGTAAATAACTTCCTAATGGAACATACTCTCCAAAGGGTACTAAAACCTGTTTGTGGTAACTCTGCTTAGAGTCACCTAACGCCATCAATGCAGAATAGCTGATATTATCGTCGGAAAAATAGACCGGTAGCCCCAACATTAAGTCGGTTTTACTGCCCCTGGCTTTCTTGTTTAGATCGTCGAGTATATCAACCACCTGATGCTCGTAAGCAGGGATCGCACCTTCTGGCCAAACAATTAAATCCGCATCCCAATGTAATTCGCTTTGTTGATACAACACTCGCATTATTTGACTAAAATAACGCCTATCCCATTTTTGTTGTTGTGGAATATTCGGTTGCACCAATGCCACTTGGATATGCTCTTTCGATGAATCTATGGATTGATGGTCAACAATGCTTGCTAACAGTGGCACACTGAGTAATACCACTAGAACGAAATACAAGGCTCGTTGACCACTGCTAAAATGGCCCTGCTCTTTCAACTTATCAGGGTCATCTTTCGAAACGTTTGATATTGGTTCAACGCACCAGCCCCTCATGATAAATACAAGACAACTTCCTATCGCCGCCAAAAACCAACTGACGCCATAGACGCCCAGCCAAGTCGACAATTTCCACATCGGACCGTCAATCTGAGTGTAACCTGCAAACAACCAAGGAAACCCGCTAAAAATAAAAGTTTGAACGAATTCAAATAAAACCCAAATGAAAGGAATGATAACAATCAGTGCTCCGGGGCTCATTCCACTCACTAATTTTCCGATAAAATAAGCTGAGCCACCTTTGATAACGGATAGGGTCAAGACTAGCAAAAAACTAATTGCGACGGCACCAAGCATAGGAACATGACCGAATTCGTGGATGCTGACATAAACCCAGCTAACGCCTAACCCAAAGGCCCCTATAGACCAATAAAAAATAGTGCCAAATAATGCGCGAAAAAGGCTCGTGTTAAGTTCTTGTTGTTGAAATCGAACGACGGCTGCGGTCAATTCATTGAATAAGAGAAGCAATGAAACAAAAGTTAACGGCCACCAGTCGATAGGTGAAAAACCTAATGGATAAAGCGCGCCGAAAATAACCAGGATTAATCGTTGCAACCATACTGACTTAGGAGGTAAAAGACTCAGGTTTGGTTGCATTATTAAAGAGCTCTAATTTTGATATTACTGTTGTTTAAAGACACGTACTAATTTTACTTTTCGCGTATCAGCATTGATAATTTCGAATTTAAAACCTTCCACCATAATTGACTCATCTTTAGCAGGAACATGACCAAATGCTTGCATCAATATACCGCCAATAGTATCAAACTCTTCTTCATCAAGCTTAGAGTCAAAATACTCATTAAATTCATCGACCTCGGTATGCCCTTTTACTACAAATTCATTATCAGCCATTTTCTGGATTGTTTCTTCTTCGCCGTCGATATCAAATTCATCTTCAATATCACCAACAATTTGTTCCAACACATCTTCTATAGTGACCAGTCCGGCCACACTTCCGTATTCATCAACGACCATCGCCATATGGTTACGATTGGTTCTGAATTCTTTTAACAAGGTGTCTAGTCTTTTACTTTCAGGGATTATCGCAGCGGGTCGAAGAAAATCTTTGATATCAAATTTAAGATTCTGGCCCTGTGCATTTTGAGCGGTAAAATGAAGTAAGTCTTTGGCAAGTATGATGCCCTCAATGTCATCGCGATTATCGCCGATGACAGGAAAACGGGAATGCCCAGACTCAACGATGCTGGCAAGCATTTCTCCGAAACTCATTTCATCATTAACAACCACCATTTGAGGCCTAGCAACCATAATATCGCGGGCATGCAGCTCAGAAATATGCATGACACCTTCCATCATAGAAAGTAGCTCGGGATTAATTAGGGTATTTTGCTCAGCATTCTTGAGCACTTCGATAAGTTCTTCGCGATCTTGTGGCGGTTCTTGAAAAAAATCAATTAGTCGGGTAAACCAACTCTTTTTCTCTGCCGCTCCGTTTTTGCTGGATTTATTATTTGTATTACTGCTACCAATTCCAACACCAGTAGACTGGCTTGTCGAGGGAGGTTTGTCGTCACTCATGGACTGTTTTTGACTCTAGTTACTATAAACAAAGTAAGTCTAGCAAAAGCGGCGATTAAGGGCTAAGAATATTCGTAACAAATCCTACATTTTGCGAGCAAAAGCAGCTGTTTTCCGATTATGTACCCATTTTAGTAGAAAATTGTTCGATTTTAGCGCTCAGAGGCTACCAAATAAGGATCTAAAAACTCACTATAATGCTGCCATTCAGCGACGGAAGAATGGTAGACAGGCCTTCGAACTTGGGTATCGCTCAAGGTCGACACGTTGTTCTTATTATTATGAAATTCGAGACATTCAGGTTGCCAGTCTAGTTTGCATCGTTCAAAGATCGTTTCGAGCTGTGTTTTTGGGTCCGAAACTAAGTTTTCATACTCAAGCTCGTGAATGGAATCCGCATAGATTCCATTCCAAAAAGTCATCATCGTTTGATACAGAGCATAGTATTGGGAAAATTCATTGAGGTCACAGAAATACGGCTCGTTTGCTAAAAAGTAATTCTTGAAGATAGATAGAGCAACGGCTCTTACATCTCTCGTAAGATGAACAATGACGGCATTGGGCAGTGCCTTTTTGATCACTCCAATTGACTGAAAATTGGCAGGCAGTTTATTAATAATGAAGCGGCAATTGCTGTGATGTTTTTGCAATTGTTGTAAATAGTCAGCGCCAAGTTTCTGCCAATGAGCTGTGGTTAATCGTTCAAGCTCTAACGGGTAATGTTTACCACTGAATTTCTGGGCTCCGGCTGCGATTAACTCAGCAACATAATTAACTTCGCCTACGGACTCTATTTCCGAATGAGCACACAACATTTGCTCTAACAAGGTTGACCCAGTTCTCGGTAGACCAACGATAAATATGGGCGTTACCATATCCCTAGAACGAGCATTTGCCTGCCGAATTTCTGTCGATTCGAAAGCGACTTTGACCTGAGTTAAGAAAGGTTTCATCTGTGCGACTCGAAACTGGCAATTTGACAGCTGAAAAGCATTAGCCTTTAACCAATGTTCAAACGCATTCTGATACTGCTTTAAATCGGACATCACTTTGCCTAAGGCATAGTGCAGTTGCATTTGCTGCTGAGCCGAATTACCACCAGCCTGCTCAAATTCACCAAGCAATGACTTCATTTGATCAACCTGGGTGGTTTGCTCGGTGAATTTTTGCAGGCCCGTTAGTGCTAAATATGCCCCAACATGCTTAGGCGATACTTGAATGGTTTGTTCTAGCAATTTCTGCGCATGTTCTAACTCGCCAACTCTTTGCAAAAATCCTGCATAACCAAACAAACCGACATCCCAAGAGGGGTGACATTTATTCAGTTTTTGAAAGCTAGCCCGACTTTCACTTAGCAGCTGCAACTCCGCGTAAACTTGCGCGAGCTGAAGTAATGGTTGTTTTTCGTTTGGTAATTGTTCCACACATTGCTTGAGAAGCGGTAATGCGTGCTGATAGGCACCCGTTTTAATCGCAATTTGAACCAAAGAAAAAAGTGCACCTGAATCATTAGTATTCGATTGCAACATCTTTCGCAATATTGCCTCAGCATCGGCAAACTGATTCGCTGCAATGAGTTGATTCGCTTTTTGTAGAGAAGTAATATTCTATTCCGATGTTGTTTAGGTTGTCTAACGGAATTATAAAGACAATTTGGTTAATTGGATACAGGGCTTATTTTTAAAGCCCGGTTTGTAGAGCCTTGTTTGTAAAGCCCCTATATTGGACTAATGTCGACAAGACTCAAAGCAGTCAGCTTAATTGGTTAGCAACTCACCACCGGCTACCAACCTTCAACACCTTCCATATCGGGTAATTGATGAGCTATCCCCTTATGGCAATCGATACAAGTCTTCTCACCGGTTGCTAGAGAATCTGAGTGCTGTTGCGATGCTCGTTCACTTTGCTCGGTAAAATCCATGTAGTCGAAGTTGTGGCAGTTTCGGCATTCGAGGGAGTCATTGGCTTTCAATCTGGTCCACTCATTTTGCGCTAGCGTTTTACGATGAGCTAAGAATTTTTCTCGAGTATCAATGGTACCAAATATTGTTCCCCACACTTCTTTTGACGCTTGCATTTTACGGGCGATCTTATCAGTCCATTTATGTGGGACATGACAATCTGGACAGGTTGCTCGAACGCCTGAACGATTAGTAAAATGGATAGTCGTCTTTAATTCTTCATAAACGTTATTTTCCATTTCATGACAAGAGATACAAAACTCTTCCGTATTGGTCACTTCTAAAGCTGTATTAAAACCACCCCAGAAAATGATACCTGCTATAAACCCCCCAAGTACCAAAAAACCTAAGCTGTAATATCCGCTCGGACTGCGTAGGGTTCGCCAACCAATCTTAATTAATTTTTTCATGACGCCCCCTATTTCTCAGCTGAATTTCTTTTTTTCATCAAACTATGCATATCGACAAATTCGTTTTCAATTAACGGTTTAGCATCAAGTTGAGTGACATGGCATTGATTACAAAAGTATCGTCTGGGTGAAATTTCTGCTAAGAAGTTACCATCACGATTCATAAAATGAGTGACACTTACCATCGGCGCCTGAGACTCTTCAGTTCGTTGACGACCATGACAAGTCATGCATTTATTGTTATTGATGTTAACCTCGTAGTTCCGAATGGTGTGCGGAATAACTGGCGGTTGCATCGGATAATTTCGTTTTCGTTTAATGTCCTTGTTGATAACTTTGGGAATAATTTCCGGTTTTTTTTGATCTTCAATCTTTGTTTGGTCACGTAAGGTCGCCACTTCATTGTCTGCAGCAACCGATACCAAGGAAAACAACGAAAACGCGAGTAATATAAATACCAATTGTTTTTTCATCAGTTTCTCCTAGACCTTTACAATCTTGATTGCACATTTCTTGTAATCAGTTTCTTTGGACAAAGGATCCGTTGCATCTAAAGTCACTTTGTTGACTAATCGACTGGCATCAAACCAAGGCATAAATACAAGACCCTTTGGCGGTTTGTTACGCCCTCTCGTTTCGACTCTAGTTTGAACTTCCCCGCGACGAGACACTAACTTGACTAAATCTCCGCGCCGCATATTCCTCGCTTTAGCATCGTCAGGATGCATATATACCAGCGCATCAGGCATCGCTTTGTAGAGCTCTGGTACTCGCTGAGTCATAGAGCCTGAATGCCAGTGTTCGAGTACACGTCCAGTTGATAACCACAAATCATACTCTTCATCGGGCGACTCTGCCGCCGGCTCATAAGGCAATGCAAAAATAATTGCTCGACCATCAGGTTTTCCATAAAAGTCATAATCACTTCCCGGTTTACAATATGGATCTGAACCTTCTTTGAATCGCCATTTGGTTTCCACCCCATTGACTACCGGCCAACGTAAACCTCGCTCTTTGTGGTAACGATCATAAGGAGCCAGATCATGCGCTTTACCTCGTCCAAAAGTGGCGTACTCTTCAAATAATCCTTTTTGAATATAAAATCCAAAATCGCGTGATTCTTGGTTCAGTCGATCATCGGGAATTTCTGACAGAGGAAAATCTCCAACATGGGAGTCTTTAAATAAAACATCGAATAGCGACTTGCCTCGATACTCAGGTTTCTTGGCAATCAATTCTTCCGGCCAAGTGTCTTCAACTTTAAATCGCTTAGAAAACTCGACCATTTGCCACATATCTGACGTGGCACCTTCGGGGGGCTCTACCATTTGACACCAAGATTGAGTACGCCTTTCAGCGTTTCCATAGACACCTTCTTTCTCCACCCACATGGCTGTGGGCAAAATAAGATCAGCGGCTTGGGCCGTCACTGTTGGATAAGGGTCAGAGACAACAATAAAGTTCTTTGGATTGCGATAACCGGGATAGGCTTCTTCAGCAATATTGGCAGCGGCCTGCATATTGTTATTACACTGCACCCAATAGAAATTGAG
>JAHRVB010000183.1 GCA_019090895.1 Kangiellaceae bacterium | reverse complement strand
TACGCTGATGCGGACGCCTATAGTGCGACTGATTTAGTGCGAGTATCAGCTGGTATAAGAACAATTTGTGAGTGACGGAGGAGTAGACCAAATTTTTTATTAATGGCTTAAATAGAGCCGATCAGTTTTGTGATCGATCCTAAATTCATACTTCGATAAGAAATCCATTCCGATGACGCCATCAAAATGATTGTTCTTAGCAATGGCGGTTTCGAGAATCAATGGATTATCCATTTCAAAATCATCAACACTTAAGCTTTCTCCTCTAAACAATCTAGCGCGCACAGGACCGCCTGCTGTTGAGACCCATTTAGAAAATTCGATGTTATTAAATCCATCAGACATTGTCATTAGTGCACTCATGGTTTGCCGTGAAACCGCCGTGCTGCTTGCACCTGTATCGAGCATGAGCCTAACAGTGACATCGTTATTGAAAACAGCTTCAACAATATAGTGGTCGCCGCTTTTGATGAGTGGGATGCCATTTTGTTGAGAAGGATTGCTAGCAATATTTTCCTCTAATCGATGATTCAATAATTTGATGGTAGACAAATTATCAAGATCGGAAGGAATACGTTCGATAAAATTTTCCGCTAAATGATAATCGCCTAACAATAAATGGTGTCTCACTAATGAAACGATCACCGGGATATTGTTCGGTTGCTTTTCATTAGCGAGATTCATCAATTGAGTAAAGGTATTGATGCTGATCATCTGGTTCTCGGAAAAATATTGGCGACGAACATAATCGATTAACGCCGAAATTTCATGTTGAAACATTTCGAGCCGTTCATCATCAGAGGCAGATTGTTGAGCGGAATATAGCTCAACTAACGCTGCAACGTAGTCAGTTTGAAAATAAACCCGACCTTTGGCAAGTAAATGATGATTAGAGTCATTAGAAATAAGAAAAGAAAGTAAGCTTTCTTCAAATTCCTGCATTGACCCCCAGTGGCTGAGTCGAGACAGATCATTTGCCAAAATACTTCGGCTGTTATCCAAATTGTGGAGCAGTCGTGGAGTGGTTTTATCTGATGACGTATTCTCATCAAATCGACAATCCAGATCCTCTGTTTGGATTAGGCTACCATTAACTGCAAATTGTGAATAACTCTCAGCTTGATTTTGATTGGGGTCACTTAGGTCGTGATCTGAGTATGCAGTGTTCGAAGGGCTGGAACGCTTGTGCACAAAACCACTTGTATAGGTGACGAGCAGATAAACCGAGACCGCTCCAATTAGAATACCAACTGTAATTAAACCCAGTGAGCGCGATAATCTGGCAGTTGCATTAGCCATAGAGCAATCCTAGTTCAACGAATAGTTTAAAACTTGTTTCGATTAAGTTTGGAGCCCGTTTACTAGATTTCCAAGTTTTTAAAACAGGCCAACCAATAGTTACAAACGACACGGAGGCTGTCAAAGAGTTATTGAATGCTGGGAGACGAGCCTACGATAACGAAACTTATAAAACAGGAGTAAAGTAATAAAACAGACCCGCTGAAAGGGAAATATAGACTCGATATTATTTAATAAAGATGATTAGATACATAGCACTTAAGGGCTCATTCTGTTTGCTCATGTTTTTTACAATATATTGGTTATATAACTCGTGATTATGGCGACACTGACCAGCATATTAGATACAATACCGGCAAATTTTCACTGTCTTTAAACTTCGACTTTTTGTCTACCTATGGCTGTTTTAAGCCTTTTTCGAGGAAATCAAAATGCTACATAATACTCAATCTATCGCTGAATTTGATGCCGAGTTATGGGATTCCATCCAAGCGGAAAAGAAGCGTCAAGAGCAACACATTGAATTAATCGCTTCTGAAAACTATACCAGTACTCGAGTTATGGCTGCTCAAGGTTCTGTTTTAACCAATAAATATGCAGAAGGATATCCTTCGAAGCGTTATTACGGTGGGTGTGAATATGTTGATGTGACTGAGCAATTAGCGATTGATCGAGTGAAAGAACTTTTTGGTGCCGATTATGCCAATGTTCAACCTCATTCAGGTTCACAAGCTAACTCTGCAGTCTATATGGCATTGCTTAATCCAGGTGACACCGTTTTAGGGATGAACCTTAATGAAGGCGGTCACCTAACTCACGGATCGCCGGTCAATTTCTCAGGCAAAATCTACAAATCGGTTCAGTATGGTTTAGATGCTAAAGGCTATATTGACTTTGAACAAGTCGAAGCGTTAGCGATGGAACACAAACCAAAAATGATCTTGGGTGGTTTTTCAGCTTACTCTCGTAGTATCGACTGGGCTAAATTTAGAGCTATTGCAGACAAAGTAGGTGCTTACTTTATGGTTGATATGGCTCATGTTGCTGGACTCGTAGCTGCTGGTCTTTATCCTAACCCGGTGCCTCATGCTGATGTGGTTACTTCAACCACCCACAAAACCTTAGCGGGTCCTCGAGGTGGGATAATCCTTGCGAGAGAGAATCCTGAGCTTCACAAGAAGTTTAATTCTGCTGTATTCCCAGGTAGTCAAGGAGGTCCTTTAATGCACATCATCGCTGCTAAAGCGGTGGCGTTCAAAGAAGCACTGGGAGACGAGTTTAAAGCGACTCAAGCGCAAGTATTAGTCAACTCAAAAGCAATGGTTTCGGTTCTTCAGGATCGCGGATATAACATTGTTTCCGGTGGTACTGACAATCATTTGTTTTTGATAAATCTGATAGACAAAGATATTACGGGAAAAGATGCGGAAGCGGCGCTTGGTGCAGCTTTCATTACCGTTAATAAAAACACTGTTCCGAATGAACCTCGTTCGCCTTTCGTGACCAGTGGATTAAGAATGGGTACTCCAGCAATTACCACTCGCGGTATGAAAGAAGCTGAAGCGACCCAACTCGCCCAGTGGATTTGTGATATTTTGGATGACATTGGCAATGAAACCGTGATTACGGCGACTAAAGCTAAGGTTCTAGAGCTAACGGCTAAGTTTCCTGTCTACCAAGCGTAATTCTATGTCTTTAGTTAATCTAAGCTAAAGACAGTGACCAAATTACAGGTAATCTAACCAGAGGGTTGGATTACCTGTATAATGCCCCCAATATTGACCCGTAGGCGGGTTTGCGTGTTGATTCTCATGTAGGTTATTCCTTCAATTGCGATTCACGCCTGTCAACAACTAACGTTATCCATTGTTTAATTTAGGGTGCAGTTATGCATTGTCCATTTTGCTCTTTCCAAGATACAAAAGTTATCGATTCTCGGTTAGTCACCGAAGGCGGACAAGTTCGTCGACGTAGAGAGTGCATTGAATGCGGCGAGCGATTTACAACTTTTGAAACTGCTGAATTAGTGATGCCCAAAGTGATTAAAGGGGATGGCAGTCGCCAACCTTTCGATGATGCCAAGCTCAAAGCAGGTATATTAAGAGCGGTAGAAAAAAGACCGGTTTCTGTTGAAGCGGTTGAAGAATCCATTATTGGTATTCAATCCAGACTACGTGGAATGGGCGAAAGAGAGGTTAATGCAGCTAAAATCGGCGACCTTGTCATGGAAGCCCTTCGCAAACTCGATCAAGTCGCATTTGTTCGTTTTGCCTCCGTTTATCGTCGCTTTAAGGACGTCAGTGAATTCCGAGACGAAATTGAGCGTCTCGAATCCAAAGAATAAACCAAATTTTATATGACTAATTGGTCCCAACAAGATCACCGATTCATGGGGATCGCCCTACAATTGGCACGCCAAGGTGAGTATACTGCGCGCCCTAATCCCATGGTCGGGTGTGTTATCGTCAAAAATGGCGAGATTGTTGGTCAAGGATTGCACCAAAATTATGGCGACAGCCATGCTGAAATAAATGCGCTTAAAAGCGCCGGCAAAAATGCCGAAGGTTCGACTTGTTATGTCACATTGGAGCCTTGTGCCCATGTTGGTAAAACCGGAGCGTGTGCTCTCGCTTTAGTTGAAGCGGGTGTGAAACACATAGTTGCAGCAATGCAAGATCCTAATCCAGCGGTATGTGGCAAAGGTTTTGAGATACTCAATACCGCAGGAATCTCGACTAAAGTCGGATTGTTAGAAGCGCAAGCTCGCGAGCTTAATCAAGGTTTTGTTGCTCGAATGGAGCGAGGTCGTGCAAAGATAACACTCAAATTAGCGATGAGTTTAGACGGTCGAACCGCTTTGGCGGATGGTGCGAGTCAATGGATTACCGGTAGCGCAGCTCGAGCCGATGTACAGCGATTAAGAGCGCGACATGACGCTATTATTACCGGCATAGGCACTCAGTTAGCGGATAACCCGAGTTTAACCGCTCGATTGAGTGAAACTGACCAACAAGCTCTACCAACAGTAAAATTCCGGCAACCGTTGCGAGTACTATTAGACCGCGAAGCGAAAGCCGATCCAAGCGACAAAATATTTGGTAAACCAACCTTATTCGGTGTTAGTGAAGAACAAGCAAATGTCTTAAATGAGTCAGTTTGGTGGGTAACAGACAAAGCAAGGGCTTTGGTTAAGCTATCTCCCATCGATAACGAACATATTAAACCAATTGAAGCGACGGACTTACCAGCATTGATTGAGCAGTTATCTATAGCTGGACTCAACCAGATAATGGTGGAAGCAGGTCATAGGCTTGCAGGTCAATTTCTGGCTTTAGGCTTGATAGATGAGTTGGTCGTTTATATGGCGCCAAAACTCATGGGCGATCAAGCCATGGGTTTGATGCAGTTAGAAATAGCGCAGATGGATGATTGTCCCGAATTGGAACTAAGGGATATTAAGCAACTTGGTAACGATATTCGATTGATTTATTCGATTAAATCCTAATCGACCTGCAATGCAGGTTAACGGTTTTATTTCGGCGACTTATTACGACGGCTTATAGAGAGGCAATAGATGTTTACTGGCATCATAGAGAGCGTAGGAAAAATTGAAAAGATTGAGCCACGATCGGGCGATTTAAGGTTGACTATTGCTGTTGATAAGCTCGATATGTCAGATGTTGCTTTAGGAGATAGTATTGCTTGTAACGGTGTTTGTTTGACAGCGATTAGTTTCGATCAACAGCATTATACCGCTGATGTTTCGGGCGAGACTATTCGTTTAAGTACACTCGCTGACTTAGTTGTCGGTAGCCCGGTTAATTTGGAAAAGGCGCTGACGCCAACCACTCGATTAGGTGGACATTTGGTCAGTGGACATGTCGATGGCATCGGCGAAATACAGGATATTCAGAAGGATTCTCGCAGTCTGCGTTATCGAGTCAAAGCGCCTGATGAATTGGCGCATTATATCGCTAAGAAAGGAGCCATCTGTATTGATGGTGTCAGCTTAACGGTTAACGAGGTGAATGGTTCCGAATTCGAATTAAATTTGGTTCCGCATACCCTAAGTGAAACCACCATGAGTGGTTATCAAGCTGGTACAATGGTTAATCTTGAAGTGGATCTATTAGCACGTTATTTAGAAAGATTGTTAACTGGGCAAAAAACAACGACAGAGACTAATATTACTACAAGCTTACTGCAACAATCGGGGTTTATTAAGTAGTTAGCGCTGAATCGCTAGGTAAGTAGAAAAGATAGTAAAAACTCAAGTAAATCATTGTGTTATAAAAAGAGAGTAAAAGCATTACCATGCAATTAAATACCGCAAGAGAAATAATCGACGATATCGCCGCCGGTAAAATGGTTATCCTAATGGATGACGAAGACCGTGAGAATGAAGGTGATTTACTCATGGCGTCAAGTATGGTTCGTCCTGATGACATTAATTTTATGGCTAAATACGGTCGTGGGTTGGTTTGTTTAACACTCACTCAAGAGCGGTGTGAGCAATTGAATTTACGATTAATGGTTGATAAGAATCAAGCATCTTTTGAAACAAACTTTACTTTGTCGATTGAAGCGGCAGAGGGAGTCACTACGGGGATTTCTGCAGCTGATAGAGCTAAGACTATTCAGGCAGCAGTGGCGGCAGATGCCAAGCCTCGGGATATCGTTCAACCAGGTCATATTTTCCCTATCATGGCGAAAAAAGGTGGAGTGCTTGTAAGAGCGGGACACACTGAAGCGGGTTGTGATTTAGCGCGCCTCGCTGGATTTGAACCCAGTGCAACGATTGTCGAAATTCTTAACGAAGATGGCACCATGGCGCGTCGTCCGGATTTGGAAGAGTTTGCCAAGGAACATCAGCTTAAAATTGGTACGATTGCCGATTTAATCGAATACCGCATGAATACCGAGAACTCGGTAAGTAAAGAATTTTCAACCGAGTGGCAAACAGAGTTCGGCGATTTTAAATTACACGCTTATCAAGATGATATCGAAGGACAAGTACATATTGCACTCGTTAAAGGAGAAATCGCCCCTGATGAAGCGACCTTGGTCCGAGTTCATATTGCTGATGTGGCGACGGATTTATTAGCACGTGAGAAAAAAGATTTGGGCAGTTGGACTATTCGAAGAGCATTAGAGCGCGTATCCCAAGAAGGTACCGGCGTTGTACTGCTTTTAGGGAATCAATCGTCACCCAATGCTATTCTTGATAGAATAGCGAAATTAAGCGGTCATAACCGCCAAAGTGAGACTGCTCAAGCGCAACAGAGTAAAGCAACACGAACCGTTGGCATTGGCTCGCAGATTTTAGTCGATTTGAATGTCCACAAAATGCGGCTTCTCAGTCCGGTAAAGAAATATCACTCACTAGCCGGGTTTAGTCTGCAAGCTGTTGAATATATAGAAGATAATTAGTATTCGAAATTGATTGGTCTTGAAAAATGAGATTCTAAATAAACGAATCGATATATGAATAGTCTAAAGTAAATGAATATTCATTTACTAAATGAAAAAAGTATTCCCCAGGAATAAGGTAAATTAAAAATGAAAACGATTGAAGGCAAGTTAGTTGCTGATAACAGCAAATTCGCGATATTGGTAGCTCGTTTTAATAGCTTTATTGTTGAGAGCTTGTTGGAAGGAGCGATCGATACCTTAAAGCGACACGGTGTCCAAGAGAGTGCGATTGAAGTTATCCGAGTACCCGGTGCTTTTGAAATGCCGATTGCCGCTCAACGAATTGCAGCAACCAAAAAATACGATGCAATCATTGCACTTGGCGCAGTCATAAGAGGCGGTACCCCGCATTTTGATTATGTTGCGGGTGAATGTGTGAAGGGTCTTTCTCAAGTTTCGCTAAACGCAAACATTCCAGTTTCATTCGGTGTTTTAACCGTGGATTCAATTGAACAAGCTATCGAGAGAGCAGGCACAAAAGCCGGTAACAAGGGTGGCGAAGCGGCGATCACAGCACTTGAAATGGTTAATCTTTTTGCAGAGATGGAAAACTAAACTGCTATGTCTATTAAACCAGAGGCTGAAATTAAGCCCATAATGGAAAATAAGTCCGACGCCGAAAGTAAATCGAGCGCTGAAAATAAACGTGCATTGCAAAAACCTTCGACACGAAAAAAAGCCCGACGATATGCCGTACAGGGGATATACCAATGGCAGCTCAGTGGTAATCCCATCAAGGATATCGAGTTACAATTTCTTGAGTCAATCAATGCTAGAAAGGTAGACATTCCTTATTTTCAGGAAATCTTAGTGAATACACTCTCTGATATTTCAGAGATTGATGAGTTATTAAAGCCGGTATTTAATAGAGATTTTGAAGAGGTAAATCCGGTTGAACTCGCGATTCTTCGGTTAGCCTGTTACGAATTAAAAGCGCGAATCGATATTCCCTATAAAGTGGTTATTAACGAAGCGTTAGAATTAACTAAAACTTTTGGCGCGTCTGAAGGTCATAAGTTTGTTAATGGCATACTTGATAAGCTGGCTCGTCAACTGCGGGCTACGGAAATTAAGTAATATTAGCGATACGATTAATAGTAAACACTCACTTTTATTAAGAAGTTGTGAAAAAGAGAATTTTCTTAGCTTCTTGTTTTTTCTGGTCACTGGACGTTTATTAATCGTCAAGTGAACAGGGCAGGATAAACATTAGTTCCGTCCCAACGCTCTTGATCATTTGCATCAAGCAGAAGTTTTTAAGGCGCTATTTATGCGCCTTTGTCTTTTTAGTCATTTCACTAACAAAGACTAATGAGCGACAGATTATCATCCTCCATACTAACTGATGATAATTAGCCATCAGTATCGCTTGATTAAAAAGGGACGAAAACAAGATTAGTATGAGCAGTGTTTTGTGAAAGCGACTGCTCTTGAAAGGATATCAATGAACGAATTTGAGATAATTGAAGAATTTTTGGCGATCAAAACCAAGAATCGTAAAGATGTTATTCAAGGTGTCGGTGACGATTGTGCTTTATTGAAAGTGCCTCGCGGACAGAGATTAGCTGTTTCTATGGACACACTTATTGGTGACGTTCATTTTTTATCGAATGCTAATGCGGCCGATATAGCCCACAAAGCCATAGCCGTTAATTTGAGCGATTTGGCGGCGGTTGGTGCGGAACCTTCCTGGATCACACTCTCTCTCAGCATGCCGGAATTTGACCAACAATGGTTACAACAATTCCATCAGGGCCTGCGAAAAATGGTCGATTATTTCGGCGTACAAATTATTGGCGGCGATACTTGTAAAGGTCCTTTATCTATCACAATACAAGCCCATGGTTTTGTCCCAGAACAAGTTTTCTGTCGACGAAGTACCGCAAGTGCTGGCGAGTTAATTTGTGTCACAGGAAACCTAGGTGATGCTTCGCTCGGTTTACAGATCGCAAAAGGAGACCTTGATGTTGTAGATGAGGAAGCCAAACAGTATTTACTCGATAAGTATTATAAACCTTACCCGCAAGTGGCCGCTGGGATAGCACTTAGAAATAGAGCAACCGCTGGTATTGATATTTCCGATGGCTTACTCGCCGATATCACCCATATAAGTCAGGCCAGTAATGTCGGCGCCTTGTTGCGCTGGGAAAGGATCCCTTTATCGGATGCGGCGTTAAAAGTGGTTGGCAAACAGCAATTGATGGAATCAGCACTTGCTGGTGGTGATGACTACCAACTTTGTTTTACCGTTAAAGAGGACGAATTAGATGCCACCATTCAAGCACTCGAAACTGTCGGTAGTATCTGTGTACCCATAGGTCGTATGACGGGGAAACCGGGTGTTAGAGTTCTGGATAATGAAGAAGAAGTTGATATCGCTCATTTTGGTTATCAACATTTCAGTTAGAATGCGGATTAAAAAATCCATCGATTTAGATTAATTTTATATGCAAAAAATTCCAGCCAAAGCCGTGTTTAGCAATCCGATTAATTTCCTAGCAGTAGGCTTTGGCAGTGGGCTTTCGCCAAAGGCGCCGGGAACAATGGGCACTATTGCGTGTGTGCCGCTGTATTTATTTGCTTCAACGCTAGACTTGTATTCTTATTTAGCTGTTTGCTTGCTAATTTCCATTACCGGAATTTGGATTTGCAATTACACCGCAAACTATTTAAACACCCATGATCATCCGGGAATTGTTTGGGATGAGTTTGCAGGTTTCTTCATTACCATGATTGCCGTTCCGATGACTTGGCAAAATCTGATTATCGGTTTTGCTCTGTTTAGAATTTTTGATATTCTAAAACCTTGGCCAATCAGTTGGTTGGATAAAAAAGTATCGGGTGGATTTGGCATCATGATTGATGATGTTGTCGCAGGTCTGTTTGCTTTGTCTGTTTTACAACTGCTACTCTTCTATAACAGTAGCCCAATTTAGTGTATCAACAACCCTAGAACGAGGATTGAAAAATTATTCGTATGAGTCATTTGAGTCGACATAGTATTTTCTTTGTTTTCATTGTTATGTACACGTTTTTAGCGGTGCAATCTGCATATGCAGCTGAGGAAATCGAGTTTAAAGTGATTGGCTTATTTAAGAACGCGGCAATGATCGAGTACAAAGGCAAACAAAAAATGCTTCGTTCCGGTCAAGTTTACAAAAAAGTCATCAAACTAGTTTCTGCAGATAGCCATGCCGCTAATTTCTTGGTGGACGGAAAGCCAATTACCCTCGGACTGCACGAATCAAAATTGGGTAATATCTTTTCAACGGATGAGCCTGCTGCCAAAAAGAGCATTCGAATTCCAAGGGATAATACGGGCATGTACCGCACTGCTGGAACTATTAATGGTGTTCCTGTTTATTTCTTAGTGGACACAGGCGCATCCCAAGTTGCCATGAATGAAGCAACCGCTAGAAAAGTGGGTTTACAGTATAAGTTGTATGGTCAAAAGGTTGGTGTATCAACCGCTGCTGGTCGCTCTCATGCTTGGGCGGTTAAATTAAAATCAGTTAGTGTTGGCGGAATGGAAATCAAACAAGTTGATGGGATGGTCGTAAAGGGAGTTGGCCCAAATGAAGTTCTTCTAGGAATGTCATTCTTACGGCAACTTAAACTTCAGGATGATGGCCAGCTATTAAAGCTGACCAAAAAATATTAATCTTCTATATCGACTAAATACTTTGAGTTTGAGCAATCATTTGATCGATATCGTGAATGGATTCGCCGACAAAAATCAAACTACTCGAACCGTTCGGAACGACTCTCCCGTTAAAACGATTATCTTCGAAATCATCTATAGCAGTAACTTGGCTAGGACTAATTAAAATAGTGACAGGCCTGTTATTAATCTCTGCGACCAGATGGTATCCTTGTTCATTACCCAACTTACATTGCCCCGCATAAATTATGTTGCTCGGTAGTTGGGACAGCTTGAGACCTAAGCTGCTAATTTTTTGTTCAACCACTGCTAAATCAATACCAGTGTTCTGTTCCACTAAATGATCTAATTCATGATAAACGTGATCAAGTGCCATGCTAGAAAGGCTCTGTTGAGAAGAGTCAAAGACTAAACCAAAAACTAAAGTTATCGTCGCTGCAATGGACAAGCTTGGTTTTAGATAACTGCGAAGCGACGAAGAGCCCGTACGTTGAGTTAATAGAATCCGATCGGCAAGATCATCGGGTACATCCACCTTAAGAGACCGGGCGAGCTGTTTTTCGAATAAAAAATCGGACTTCATATTTTCCAATTCTTGTTCCGATAAATGCTCAAAACTATTTTCATCTATCGATTCTATTTGTGAATTTGGTGATGAAAGTCTTTCACGTCTTTTTTGTAATTCATCCATCGGAGTGACTCCTATTTTGCTGCTCGGGAGACATTACTTTCTTAAGAGCGGCTCTGGCTCTAAATAATCTCGTTGACACGGTATTTGAATTAAGTTGCAGGATTGATGCAATTTCATCAGTTGAGAAACCGCCAATGACTTGCAACACGATGGGCTCGCGATATTCATCTTCTAAATCAAAAATAGCGCGTTGTAATGAAAATGAATCAGCATTATCTTGCTCGGCGGCTATATTTTCCATATGCCACTCTTCGCTGAGTTCGACCATTGGTAATTGTTTACGAGCAAATCGCCTTGCATTTTCTCGATTAAGAATCGTGAATAACCAAGGTTTGGCTGAACTCATTTCTTTGAGTTGTGCTAAGTTTTTCCATGCTCGCGCAAATGTTTCCTGGACAAGATCTTCGGCCACCTGCCTATTCTTGCATGACCAAAACGCATAACGATAGAGCGGTTGGTAGAAACTACGTACCAAACTCTCGTATTTTTTCTCATTTTTCCTTAGGCTAATTATCTTCATTTTGTCATTGCTCGTTTGATTCGATTGTTTCAAATCGGTGGTCAATCAAAAGGTACGTCTCAAGCGCATCAATTGTACCTTTTCTAGACAAAGGATTGATAGGTTGGTTACTAATTCCACGACCTTCATCTAATAGACCTTGAATTACTGTGATTTCTTTCACTCACTGCAAAATAATTAATTTTGAATATCAATCAGAAAATCAATATCTTGATATTCGAATTTTAGAGTAAATAGTTTTGTCTACTAATAAATGTTCATTTAAATAGTTTTAGTTTGTTAGCGCTGTCCCTGTTACCAAGCAACTGGATAAAAATAAATTAGGAGAGATTGAAAGAAAATCGAGAGAATCGGTGTCTCTAGTTATTGCATACTCAAAAAACTCAGGAGAACGACATGCAAAACACAACAAAATCCCTAACTTCATTGGCTATCGCTGGATTAATCGCAGCAGGCTTGTCATTGCCATCTAACGACGTACAAGCGGCCAAAAAAGGTTTCGAGAAATGTTACGGCGTTGCTAAGAAAGGCAAGAACGATTGCGGTACAAGCAAACACTCTTGTGCAGGCATGGCGACGATCGATGCAGATGCTGAAGAGTGGGTGTACGTTCCAGAAGGTACTTGCGAAAAAATTGTAGGGGGCTCTATTACGAAGCCTAAGGCTTAGCTTTGTTAAAGCTATCGAGGAGACTCCTTGGTAGCTCTTTTGTCGTTGTAATTATTACGAAATAGCTGTCCTTAAAGAGGACGTAATTTGCGCTTGATTCTAGGAGTTTTCAATTGAACTTATCATTGATAAGCGGTGTCGGGTTAGGTTTTCGGGAGGAGCATGAAGATGAAATCCTGGTATCAAAACCGCCGGTTGATTGGTTTGAATTATTGATTGATAACTACCTATCTTCAAATGCCAATTTACAAAAAGTTGATCAGCTTGCTAAGAACTACCCAATTTGCTTTCACGGGGTGGGATTGTCGATTGGCTCACCGGGGCCTATTGACCGAAATTATCTCAGCAAAATTAAATTACTTATCGACCGATGGCAACCGATCTATTATTCAGACCATTTGAGTTGGAGCGCAATAGCAGGGCAATATTTTCATGAGTTATTACCGATGCCTCACACCACATCTGCGATCAGCTACTTGGTAGAACGCATTAATTTGGTACAGGATTATTTAGGTCAACAGATATTACTAGAAAATCCGTCGACCTATGATTCGGTCCCAAGTGAGATGCCAGAATGGCAGTTTATCAATGAAGTCTGTCGAAAATCAGGGTGTGGTCTATTGCTTGATATTAATAACGTTCACGTCAATGCGTTTAATCACCAATTTGACGCCACGGAATACCTCCACGGTATTGATACAACATTAGTGAAAGAAATACACCTTGCGGGGTATGAAGACTACGGCGACTACTACTTCGATTCCCACAGTCGTCCAATCACCGAGCAAGTATGGAATAGTTATGCCGAATTTTTGACTCAATCAGGAAATCTTCCGACTTTGATCGAGTGGGATAATGATTTACCACAATTGGAAGTGTTGATGGCAGAAGCTTCTAAAGCACAGCTTTTTATGCAAAACAATCAAGGTAATAATTTGAAAAAAACCGTTGGGATGAACTGATGGACCTTTATCAGTGGCAAGCAGAATATGCAGGTGAATTAGCATCATTCTTGTCGGGAAGAAATAGAAGTGTCGGCCGAATGAAAGTGATTGGTGGTAGCATTCAGGCCATTCATATTCACGCATTAGAAATGACTTATCCGGTTACGCGCCAGCTGCTAGGGCCGACCAATTTTACTCAGTTCTGTCTCGGCTTCTTAAGGAATAAGCGATGGGACTCATCTAGCTTGGATGACCTTGGAAGTGATCTCTACCTGTGGGTTGAAAAATGTCCACAACTGAACTCCTTTCCGTATCTTAAGGATTTCATTTGCTTTGAATGGTTGCTCCAAACGCTTTTTGAAGTCTCTTGTTTTGGTTCGTTGATCTACAAAAATGATTTAGAGCTCAGTGAATCCGCTCACGCTGAGCAAGGCAGGAATAAATGCGAAGTTAGCTTGGATGAAATTGACGAACAGACAACGATTACACTTACTAGCAATGTTGGTATTTTCATTTCTAGTTATTCAGTACCTGACATTTGGAAAGCCCATCAAACCGAAGAAGATAAAGGTATATCGTTCGGCACTTTGACCGCCGCAAGCTCTGAGATATCTTACTGGCTCATTAAATTAAGGGGTGAAAATATTTCCATAGAATCGATCGATTATCACCACTATAGTTTTTTAGGCGCTATCCAACAAACCGGTAGCGTAGAAGAGCTCTGTCGTAAGTTTGGTCTTAACGAAACTATTCAACTTATCAACTATCTGGTCATAGAGCAAACTGTTCAGTTCTTTCGTCAAAGCTGAACTGAATTATATTTATATAAAGGAGCAATCATGCTAAAAACACTGCTTAACTATGAAGACTCTTTACTTGGGAAATTTAGATTCTCTCATTCGATGATTCATTACGGCCCATTTCTATTATCGCTTCTTCTTAAGGGATGGATATTCTATGTTTTCTTTTTCTCTGGTTGGGTCAAGTTTACCAGCTGGTCGACTACATTAATGTTATTTGAATATGAATATACTGTGCCGCTAGTTAGTCCACTTATCGCGGCGTTCCTTGCTACTGCCGTAGAATTGATATTTCCAACGTTATTATTAGCCGGTTTAATACCACGAACTTCAGCGATTGTGATAGGTGTTTTGAATCTAATCGCTTGTTATAGCTATGCTGATATTTCTGCAGCGGGCATTCAGCAGCATATCATGTGGGGTATCATGCTATTGACGCTGTTCGTCA
Source organism: Kangiellaceae bacterium (assembly GCA_019090895.1). Taxonomy (GTDB): domain Bacteria; phylum Pseudomonadota; class Gammaproteobacteria; order Enterobacterales; family Kangiellaceae. The sequence continues at coordinate 17,618 of JAHRVB010000183.1, read as the reverse complement.
TAGGAAATGGTGTTTCGACCAATGGAATAAAACCAAAGTAAACCAGAGAGAGACCTTTGCATGTCCCATGCATGACCGAGCACTGAATTCGATTTTGCTCGGTGGACTCGGCTTTGAATCAGTCATTGAAGAGCACTTGCCAAAGCTTCGGGAATCAGCTTTGCAAGTGCTAGAAAGGAGTAAGCTATTTTTGTCTTTAGTTATTTATTCTTGGGATACGTATTGTGGAACAAATTTAGCACTATATCCCGTATCCGTTGAATCGTCTTCTTCAATAATCATATAAAGGTCACCACTGTCAGCATCGAGAACAAGTTCCTGGAAAATAAGCAATAGTTCACTCTCGTTCACTTCGGCAATGACACTGATTTGGTAAGTGTTATTCGGCAACGTGATCGTGCGTGGATTCGCTCTAGAGCTCGTTATGTCGTATTCTGCTGTTTCGACGGTTTCATTTGACCGAACAAAGTTTACATCTAAAACGGTAAACTCTTCTTCTTCATCCTGAACAAGGTTTATGACATTGACCTGATGGTCATATAGACTCACCCGATGACTGTTTTCAACCGCTAGAGTATTGACGAATATTGATATTTGGTCTTCTGCATCAGCATCGTCGTCATCTTCTTCACGCTCTTCAGTCAAGTAAACAAAGACGGTTTTGTCTTGGTTGGGTTCAAGGCTTACAAAGTGATTAGTTGCCAATGGTTCCTCAAATCCTGACGCGTATAAATCCATCGCGTAGTCACCAGAAGCAAATGTAAATACGTTACTAAATTCACCTTTTGCCAAGTTAACTTGAGATTCTGTTTGATTAACACCATTGATAGTGAAATCAATTTCGTTCTCAAAATCGGCCAATAGCTGATGTTGAATTAAACCATTGTATAATCGTACTTCGGCTTTTGAGTCGATATCAGGGTATTCAACGGAACTTGCTTCACGCCCTACGAGGTCGATTGTAAATGGAGAGTCGCTAGGACCAGTGTTAGCTCGAACTGAAACCAAGTATTGATTAGTGTAGAAAAAATCGATGATATCAGATTGATAGAGGACTTCGCTGCTACCCTGATAAGTGACATATAGAATATACGATTCTACTTCGTAGTATTGACTGTCTGATAATTCAGTATAAGAGTAACTTCCTACTAACGATGCTTCATTAAAAGTTTGGTCATCAGCGGAGATATAAACATCAATGTTATCGTCTTGATACATGTCTAAAACTCGAAAAGTAAAGTTTTCTTCGTCGTCTTCATCATCAAGCTCTTCATCCTCATCTTCGTAACTATAAGTTAGAATCTGCGGGTCATTAAAGTCACCGGCGATTACGATTAACGAGACATCCTCGTCTGTAATACTCACTTCTTGATTATAAAATTCTTGATAGTCATTGGTCCCTTCTTTCCAACTCAGGTTGACATCGTAGGGCTCACTATCCAAGTTGTATCTTGCAGACGTTTTAGTGAAGTCAACTTGAGTTAAGCTCTCATCGTCGAGTTCTGCGTAAATTGTTGGCGCATTACTAGATGCATTGTAGAATTTTAAGTAGCCGGAACCATCGGTGTCGCTCGAAGAGTCATCACAGCCGGATATTGTCAGTAAAACACAAGAACTCGCAGCAAATAAAAATTGCTTGCTGGTCCTGCTAATTGTTCTGGTAAATATATTTGTAAATCGCACGGGAACTCCCCTCAGTATTCTATAAGATATTAAGTGTTAAAAGCTAAATTGTCGCGACTGAACAAATCATTTGTTCTTCTCAAAATGAGCGTGTAGATAGAGTGGTGTTGTCTTTAATGGTTCAAAACAATTTTCTTCTTTACAAAACTTTACACTGGTCGAAGAAAACTAATGGTTTTGTCACTATTCACACATTTTAACGAGAGAAAAGGTCCATTTGTTTGTCATTTTAAAGGTTGTTTTATGTTTGATTCTAATGATGAGTATTTATTTACAAGGGAGGAGGAGTTGTGGAAAAGAAAAAACAACTATTTTTCAGAAACTGCGAATTGTTTTGTTTTTCCTTATTAGAGAATATGTTGCCTTTCAAAGGATACTCTCTAATAAGGATTTCTAAAAAGTTAAATTAATTTCGCAAATGCAATATCTGCCGCCGCGAGCGTCTTTTCTAATGTCTCGTCATTATGTGCAGCAGAAACGAACCCGGTTTCAAAAGCCGATGGTGCTAAATAGACACCTTGCTCAAGCATACCGTGAAAGAATTTTTTGAAATTTTCTTGATTTGAATTAACAACTTGAGAAAAATGGGTGACTTTTTTCTCGTTTGTGAAAAATAGTCCAAACATGCTTCCTATATGATTCGTTGTGAAAGGCACGTTGTGTTTATCGGCTAACAACTGAAGACCATCAACTAGTTTCTTTGTATAAGTATACAATGGCGCGAAAAAGCCATCTTGTTTCAATAGGTTAAGAGAAGCTAAACCCGCTGACATTGCAATGGGATTTCCAGAAAGTGTTCCGGCTTGATAAACCGGGCCTGCTGGCGCTAGAAATTGCATAATTTCTTTTTTGCCGCCAAACGCACCCACTGGCATGCCGCCGCCAATTATTTTTCCTAGGGTCGTTAAATCCGGTGTTACATTATAAAGTTGTTGTGCGCTGCCTGGTCCAACTCGTAAGCCGCACATGACTTCATCAAAAATGAGCACTGCTTTAAATTGATCACACAGCTCTCTGAGTTGTTGCAAGAATCCGTCATTCGGCGGAATGCAATTCATATTTCCCGGAATCGGTTCAACAATAACGGTTGCGATCTCATCAGGGTTGGCTTCAAACAGCTCTCTTACACTGTCTATATTATTGAATTCGGCAGTCAGTGTATGTTTTGCAAAATCCGCCGGTACTCCTGGTGACGTTGGTTCGCCAAGCGTAAGTGCGCCAGATCCCGCTTTCACTAACAAGCAGTCGGCATGTCCGTGGTAGCAACCTTCAAACTTAATGAGTTTATCTCTTCCGGTGTAACCTCTAGCTAATCGAATCGCAGACATCGTTGCTTCCGTTCCTGAACTGACCATTCTTACTTGTTCAATCGACGGAATAAATTCACAGACAGTCTTTGCCATGGTGAGTTCTATTTCCGTGGGTGCGCCGAAACTTAAGCCATTTACAGCGGCTTCGACCACTGCTGTTCGAATCGCTGGGTGATTGTGCCCATGAACCATTGGGCCCCATGAGCCAACATAATCGATATATTGATTGCCGTCGACATCAGTAAAATAGGCTCCATCGGCTTTTTCAACAAATACCGGTGTGCCGCCCACACCGTTAAAGGCCCTGACAGGGGAGTTAACCGCTCCGGGGATAAATTCTTTCGATTGATTATATAAGTCTGTAGATTTGCTCATTTTAGTTGTCGTTCTCTTCAATTATTAGTGGTGAGTTCTTGTTAGTGGGTTACTTGCGTAGTCCAACATGCCAGTTGACGTTTCGCTCATGTTTCGAGAGTTGATTCTCGACTCCAAGAATGCAAGCAAACAACGCCATTCGAACAAGAACCCCATTATCGGTTTGTCTAAAAATAGCCAAGCCAGGTTCTTTATTTAAATCGTTGTCGAGTTCGTTGGCATTGTTTCTGGAATCCCGTGGCAAAGGATGCATGATGACTGCGTTGGGTAAACAGTGATCGGAGTATATTTGCTTGTTTAAACGGAAGTAGCCTTTATATTGATTGGCTTCTTCGGCCGATGCGAATCGCTCTTCTTGGATTCTTGTTTGATAAATGATATTGGCCTGAGACAACCCTTTCTCCAAATTGCTTCCTATTTCAACTTGATGTCCAGCGTTCACTAATAGATCGACATACGAAGAGGGTAAACTCAGTGCTTCTGGTGCAACGAGTTGGATTTTTAGACCGCTGTAGAGCGATAATAAATGACACAAAGAATGCACCGTTCGGCCGTGTTTTAAGTCTCCGAGTAAAGTTAGGCTTAGTTGGTCAATTGATTGCCCGAGGCGAGCCAGTTCATTCTTGATAGTAAACAAATCGAGCAATGCTTGAGTCGGGTGTTCATTGGGACCGTCACCGCCATTAATGACTGGTATGCGACTGCCTAAGGAAAACTCTTCGACGGAATGTGATTGGGGGTGGCGCATCACTATAACGTCGCTATAACCGGAAAGTACTTGAGCCGTATCATAAAGCGACTCTCCCTTGGCCAGCGCAGAATTCGACAGACCGGTTGTTTCCCTAACTTCGCCGCCCAACAGATTAAAGGCGCACCCAAAACTCACTCGGGTTCGAGTACTGGGCTCAAAAAACATATTACCTAGGACAGCACCTTCCAACACTCGAGTTACCTTCTGGCGATTCGCATAAGGACGCATTTTTTCTGCAACCGCGAATATCTCTTCGATAGAGTCTGATGATAACTCTCTGACAGAAAGAAGGTGTTGGGCTCTGAAATTCATTCCGAAATCCTAAACGTATAAATTGCGGCTATTTTATTCCTTTTTGCTGGTCTTGGGTATTGTTTTAGTGGGCAGTGGACTCGTGCGGAGATAATCGCATGGATATGCGTTTCTTATCTTTGAATATAACCGCTTGGGCTTTGAATTTATTGGGCTAACAGAGTAGGATTGTAGCATTCCGCCGTAGGCTTTGTTTAGTGCTGAGTTTCATTTACTTGTATTCTTAGTTCTATTAGTATTCTTGGCAAAAGGATCAATAAGAATTTATTTAGGTGAAAGTAAACACTATGTATCGTCTCTTAGTCAGAACGGCCATTTTTGCCGTCATCATTGGCCTCAGCTTATATATTGGTGCTCAATGGAAGCTTAAACAAGATTTAGACCTCATTAATAAACAACTTGGCCCCAGAGTAGACTTCGATTACGCTACTTCGGCATTAACGATCATGGGAAATGTTGTTGTAGGGGGAGTCGACATCTATCTAAAAGATGCAGATATTAATGTCGCCATCAACAAAGTGACTTTCTCCACTGGTTCTGTTTTCAGCATGGCTTTTCTCGGTTCGCAAGTTAACGATAAGTCCTTACCTGAATCGTTTAACCTTTCGCTAGACAATGTCGTTATACGTCTTACGCCTTCGTTGGTTAAAATGATAGCAACGTCTGAACGCAAAAATAGTTGGAACGAACTATCAGCGGTTGCTTGCGGTAACATCAACAAAATAGGGTTTAATCAGTATTTCGCAATGGGGTATGACTATTTGGTTCTCTCGTCTGATTTAGAGTTTAAACGGGATGGCTATAACGGCAATCTAGTAGGGGCTGGAAAACTAGATATCGAGGAAACGTCAATTATTGATTACCAGTTCGATATCGCGGGGATTTATGAATTGCAAAGTGATGAAGACCCACTAGCGAATGCGCCTTCAGTTGAATTGATTTCAGTTAAAGTGGAAGACGTCGGTTACAACCGCCACAGAAACGAATATTGTGCGCTCAAAGCTCAGACCTCTATTGATGCCTATTTGCTGGAGCATATGAAACAAGTTAAAAGTAAATTCGTCGCTGCGGATGTAAAAATCACCCCAACAGGGAGCCGTTTTTATAAAGCCTATTTACAACCCGGAAGTATCACCGAAATTTCTATAGAGCCTAAACCAAGTTTTTCATTAACGGATTTGGGTTTCTATGACGAAAAAGAACTGAGAGATATAACCGGATTAAAGTTACAAATGAACGGGCAAATCACGGGGCCTTTATTCAAAGATTGGACTCATGACAAATTTACAGCAATCGATTTTATTGATGGCAGAGGCGAAGATGCTGTGAATCAAAATCAAAGATTTGAAACCATTATCGTGCACCGTGAATTCGAAATTGAATCCCTGTCGGATATCGGGGGATTCATGAAACAACAAGCCCGTATTTCCAGAAGCGACGGGAAAACATTCACCGGGAAGTTAAATCGAATCAATAAAGGAAAAGTCTACATCGATATACCACGGGAAGGTGGCGTACTCCAAGTTTCGATTGAGCTAGAGCAAATTAATCGTTTAGAAATTCTTAAACGAAAATAGAACAGGGTCATAGAAATAAAACAGTTACGGCATGTATGTGACTGTTCGCCACTTATCCCCAGCAATACTAAAAAGGTTTAACCACAACCAAAATCACGACCGCAAAGAGTACTAACACCGGATATTCATTAAAGTATCTAAAATAGACATGAGTTTTTGCCGATCGGTTAGTAATAAATTTCTTGAGGTAATGACCACAGACGAAGTGATAGATAATCAGAGTGGTGACTAACGCTAACTTCGCTTTAAACCATCCAATCCCCCATAAGCCCGGATTCAAATGAAACATTCCTAATCCAAACCCAATACTTAAAAACATAAATGGGGTGACAAACCGATAAAGCTTGTTGGCCATGGTTAACAAGTGTTGATAAGTTTCATTCGTTTCAGCCATGGCTAAATTAACGAATAAACGGGGTAAATAAAATAAACCGGCAAACCAACTGGTGATAAATATGATGTGAAGTGCTTTTAACCACAAATATGTCATCAAAGATTCTCAATGTTTGGTTATCTCAAATCTGCTGGATTCGCAATGTGCAGAATTGAAATTCTAAGTAATTCAAAGCAGTTTATCTCAAATTAGCAATTGATGGCAGCAATAAAAAAGGGGGCCGAAGCCCCATTGAGTTAACCTTTCTTGTAGAGTTGCCGGTCGGCCATTGCTGGAAAACCGGTGAAAATCAATCCATAGTTACTGGGCCTTCGATATCCGACATCGATAATCCACCGCTGCCTTCTTCAATAATTGTGACGCCATTTCTAAGTTTCTTTAGTTTTATCCCGCCAGAACCATCATCAATAGTGACGAGTCCGCCAATATCAAAAACATCCAACCCGCCGGAACCGTCATCTATATTCAGAGTGCCAGTTACTTGTTCAATTTCGATACTCCCTGAACCGTCCTCGATAACCACGTTGCCAGTAATATCTGAAATATCAAGACTTCCTGAACCATCATCGATATTAAGATCACCTTTAACTCGTAAGATATCAATACTGCCCGAACCGTCTGTGATAGCAATACTGTTGCCCATTTCTTTTATTTCAATACTGCCAGAGCCGTCTTTAATCTCTAGTTTAATATGGCTAGGTACTCTTATTGTTAAGTCTATTTTGGGCCCATTTCCATTCCAATTGGTATAGTTTTTGTAATTGGCATCGGCCGTGAGTTCAATGCGGTCGCCGGAGGACTCAAGGTTCAATTCAATATCATCGTCAAATGCCAGAATATCGGCAGTGATCTTAATTTCACTGAGACTGTCGTCACCGACTATTTTTAAAAAACCTGCCGCAGCGTCAATTTCAAACACTTTTGCGTTGCCTGCAGGCGTTGTGAGTTTACGAGTATCTTCATAATCGAGAGATTTAGCATTAATAGTAATACAGCCCCCGAGTGCAAAGACTAATGCTGCGGACAATATAGATTTAGATGGGCTTGAAGTGAATTTAGACATTTTGGCTCCCTCTTGGTTTTAACTGTTATGAGTTTATGTTTATTTTAAATATTTTGAGTAAGTTGTTATCAATTCTATTAAAGAGCAGGTGAACTTAGTTTTCCTAGGGTATAGAGCAATCCCTATGCCATAATCATTAAGTTCATGTAAATCAGTCAGTTGAGAGATATTTACTTAAGCGGCAGCAGAAACAGTAAGTCACTTAAACTAACTGTTGGTCCTTTTAACCACATAAGTATTGCTTCCGTCGTGATAAATATAATGCTTGAGCAAATACTCTCGTCATTCTATAGACGTAATTAGACCGCTAAGAGTTTGAATTTTAAAGTTCAATACGCAATGGCTTTATTATTTTAACGACGAGGTGCAATATCTAACGGTTCGGATTTGCAGGTGGTTTAAATCGAGGTATTTCTGGGCAGCCAAAGTTAGCACAATTGTTCTTGTCGATTGGGTTAGTTTTTACTTGCTACATCTTTTTCTAAATCGAATAATTTAATCGTGATTGGTATTGGACTTACTGACTAATAAATCAACTAATTCTTTATAGGTCGGTCGACGTGAGCGAGACAAGATGGTGATAATCAAAACTAAAGTTATAAAATAACTCAAATAAGTAAAGTGTTGAATTTCTATAAGCCCGAGTAAAAATGTACACATTCCGATAAATAAAGTTATAAGAACGAATATCTGTACGATTGAATTCGGTTCTGTTTTCCTGGATGCTCTATTGATGAGAGTTCGTTCATTCTCTGAAAAATCCATCTATATCTCCGGTCAAAAATTTAAATATAAACACCAAGTCTATCGAGTTTTTCCATGATACACGGTATTCAATAAGTTAATTATTTTTATTGGATACCGTGTTAAATCTTAAGCATTAGCATAGTACTTAATAAACGCCTTGGAAAATCTTTCAGCGGATTGGTCATCCATATTAAAATAAAGGGATGGCTCAATCAATTCTGCTTCCATAATAGCAAACTCATCATCAATACGAACAAAGTCAAATCGTGCAAACATGGCAGGGTAGGGGAGAGCATCTATGACTTTTTCAGCAGCGGCTAATAATTTGGTTTCAGGTTCCACTAATGTGAGTTGGCCACCGTATTCTTCTTGTACCCTAAAATCATTTTTCTTAGGCTTTTTGATAATGCAGTGGCTAAATTGGTGATTAAAATAGAATAACGAAAACTCGCCTTCTTTAACGATATTTTCAACAAATGGTTGAATCATGAAATCTCTATTGAAGAATAATTCCATCAACTCGCTATTTTGATCGGCAGCTTGTTCTTTATTAAGTTTGAAAGTGTCGTACGCGCCTGCGCTTATACAAGGTTTGACAATGAGCATGGTCGTTTCAAAATGTACAAATGCGTTTTCGAGATCGTTTGACTCTAGATTGTTTGACCAGAGTGTTGGCACAAGAGTAATCCCTTTTTGCTGAAGAGCGGCTAAGTACTTTTTGTTGATGTTCCAACGAACCAAATCGATATTGTTCATAAGCAATGCAGAAGATTTTTCGATTTTATCTAACACTGCAAGAAATTCTTCACAGTATTCTTGATAGTCCCATGGAGATCGAATAATGACGGCGTCAAACTCGTCCCAATTAATGACCGAGTCTTTCCAGGAAATATCATGCGCTTGCCAACCCAACTCTTTGAGTGGTTTGTGCAGTAACGAATCATAACAGTCAAACTCGTCTAGGTTGTCCATAGTAAGCAATACACATTTTTTCATCTTCTCTACCTTCTTTCTTACAATTATTTTGGGTTGCTAATTTAATAAGCTACATTTATTAGTTGAGTAAGGTCTGATAATAACGCTCAGCCCGGTCTATTTCTAAATGGCTAAAAACCGTAATATTGTTCTCGCGCAGTAGTTTGGTGGTGAGCCCTTCGCCAGGGATTTTCCGATGTCTAAACTGCCCATCGTTAATATTCGAACTTCCGCAAGAAGGGCTACCTTCTGTTAGAATCGCGAGTTTAATATCATTGCTGATACAGAGTTCGAGCGCTTGACGAGCCCCTTTTTTGAATGCATCGGTGACATCCGCATTATTGATAGTAATTACCTGCTGTGGTTCAATTCTTGATTGCAATTCGGCAGGTGCTCTTGGTGTCGATAAGCCTCCGCTCACTTCTGGACAAATGGCCACTAAGATACTCTGTTGCAGCCAGTTTGCTATTCGATCATCATTTAATAGTTTATCTTTGCCATCATAACGAACTTGCTCGCCAAGCAGGCAGGCGCTGATTAATATTTTGGGTCGAGTATGAGTCATGGTACTTTGCTCACGATAATATCTTGATGCAGTGACCTAAGCTTGAATTCTGACGTTGAACACGGCACAGGCAGTTACATAGTCAGTAGCATAAACACATCATATCGAATTCCTTGTTGAATACCAATTCAAGTCAACTATTGTTTGTTCAACTAAGTGGCTGAGCATCGGTATTTTGGGGCAAATAAGGTATAATGAAAAAATTGTGTGACTGGGCTACAAGCCTTCTAATTAAAAGAGATGACGAGATGAGTGTCGAAGCTACTTTACTAGCAAGAAGTAATAATCAATGTGAACTGTGCAGTTCAGAAAAAGACCTTTCTGTCTATGATGTGCCGCCGGTTGATGGAGCGAATTCTGATAAGTCCGTATTGCTTTGTCAGGTGTGTCAGTTACAGGTTGAAGGAACTCAAGAGTTAGATACCACCCACCATTGGCGTTGTTTAAATGACAGTATGTGGAGTCAAATCCCTGTAGTGCAAGTAATGGCTTGGCGTATGCTCAACCGACTCAAAACTGAAAACTGGGCGCAGGATATGCTTGATATGTTATATTTGGACGACGCCCTATTAGAGTGGGCAAAAGCCGCCGGGGAAGGCGTCGAATCAGATGAATTGACTCTGGATAGCAATGGTGCCACTTTGCAAGCGGGCGATTCAGTTACACTGGTTAAAGATTTGGTGGTTAAAGGGGCCAACTTTACTGCAAAACGTGGAACCGCAGTAAGGAATATTTCTTTATCAAGTAACCCTGAGCATATCGAAGGTCGAGTCAACGGAACCCGAATTGTTATTATTGCTAGTTATGTAAAGAAGTCCAATTAATCGATAGTTGTGGATTTAACACTAATTAAAAGGAAGCTAACGTGAAAAATAACCTGTTAAAACTGTTATTCTGTACCGCCATTTTATCGCAAGTATCGCAGGCGCAAGAAATTTCTGCAAAAAAAGAATCGGACAAAACACAAAGTTCAATTCAAGAACTAGAGTCTGTTTCAATGGCAGAATCATTGGAACAGCTCAGTGAAGGAAAGCACCGAAGCGAAAATCACATTAAGCGAAATAAATTTCGTCACCCGGTGGAGACGCTTAAATTCTTTGGTATTAAACCTGAGATGACGGTCGTCGAAATCTCTCCAGGTGGCGGTTGGTATACTGAAATTCTCGCGCCTTATTTGAAAGATAAAGGTCATTATATTGCGGCTGGCTACGATGCTGAATCAAGCGTTAAATATTTTAGTACCAATGCCAAGAAGCTGGCGAATAAATTGTCAGCGGATCCACAACATTACAGTAAGGTTGAGTTAACAGTAATGCAAGCGCCAGAGAAACTTGATTTTGCAAAACCAAATTCTGCGGACATGATTGTTTCATTTCGTAATACTCACAATTGGGCTGGTCGTGGGTATGCGGATAAAGTTTATCAATCTATATTCGACGCTCTTAAACTGGGAGGCACCTTTGGGCTCGTTCAACACAGAGCAGGCAATGAAGCTCCAAAAGATGTTAGTGGTAAATTAGGCTATTTAAAAATGGCTAATGTTAAAGCAATGGCTGAGAAAGTAGGGTTTAAGTTTGTGGGTGAAAGTGAAATTAACGCTAATGCCAAAGACACCAAAAACCATGATGGCGGTGTTTGGTCTCTACCACCGAGTTATCGGATGGGCGACAAAGACAAAGAAAAGTACACTTCGATTGGAGAGAGTGACCGAATGACCCTTAAATTTGTTAAGCCTGCTGAGTAGCAGGTTTAACTCTATCCCTTAACTTCGATTAAAAGCGGCCAGCGGGTGATGGGTATTTATGGCTAGTTTCACGCGTACACCTGGCTCTATTTGATTTTCGTGGGGACTGCGAGCTTTAACGATAACACTATCATCAAGTTTAACGGCATAGAGACGTGAACTGCCTTCATAACGAGCCCAAACTACTTCTCCATTTCCTGATTTGTCAGTTTCAATGATGAGATCATCAGGACGAATTAACAAGTCGACTTCTTCATTTAATTGCTCGTTAGCAAAAGTCGGCGTCTCACCGAGTATCGTGATTACATTGTTGCTTTGAGGATGTTTTGTCGCTGATAGAAAGCTGGACTCGCCGAGGAAACGAGCTACAAAGCGATTCGCTGGCTGGCTATAACATGTTTTTGGACTAGCGAGTTGCTCAAGTTTACCTTCTTTTAATACACCGACTACATCGCCGATGGATAAGGCTTCATCTTGATCATGGGTGACCCAAACTGCAGGAACGCCAGCACTCTTTAATGCTTGCCGAATTTCCCACCGAAGTTCATCTTTTAGTGCCGCATCTAAATTAGATAGAGGTTCATCAAGTAAAATGAATTTTGGCTGATGAGCCAAAGTTCTCGCCAGAGCAACACGTTGTTTTTGACCACCAGATAAGCGGTCCGGTTTAGCATCACGAAATGCTTCTAGCCCCAGAATATCAATCCAGTGATCGGCTTGCGCTGGCTCTGTTAAACGAAAGTTTACATTTTGTTCAACGGTCAAATGTGGAAACAATGCGAAATCTTGGAAAACCATACCCAGGTTTCTTTTCTCGGGGGGAATATTTTTAGCCGGCGTCGCCGTCCAAGACCCTAATTGTATTGACCCATTAGCAATAGGAACTAATCCAGCCAACGCTCGCAATATGCTCGTTTTACCACAACCGGTTGGACCAACTAACATCAAGATTTCGTTATCACCGAGAGTGAGATTTAAGTTTTCAACAACAGACGTTTGACCGTATTTGATTGTTAGGTTGCTAATAGTCAGCATTACTTTGCTGGTTCCTTTGTTAGTTTATTTTTGTTGCCGGTCTCACCAGAAAACATTAGTGCTAAGGCAAGCCCAGATATTAATATCAGCAACAAACCTGGAATAGCGGCTCGACCAAAATAGCCTGCTTCATAAACTCGCCATAAATAGGTCGCTAATGTTTCAAAGCCCGTGGGGCCGAGCAATAAAGTTGCTGGTAATTCGCGCATTGACTCAAGGAAGACTAATGCCGCACCGGCAATAATGCCACGCATCGACAAGGGCAGGGTAATTCGCCGAAACGCTTCCTGTGGACTAGCGCCGAGCACTCGCGCTGCGTTGAGCATGCTTCCATCTAAGCTTTCTGACGTTGAACGAATAGTGCCAACCGCTAATGGAAGAAATCGCAGCACATAGGCCAACACTAATAGTCCAAGCGTTTGATACAAAAATGGCAGTTGAAGCCCTACGTAAACCAAAGCCGTCCCCATAACGATACCTGGGACACCAAACCCCATGTAAGCGACTCGCTCCAGCAGCCGGCCAAATTTACCACCGATTGCTGCATAAGCGAGCGGTAAAGCTAAAACTACTGCAACGATTGCTGCCAGTATCGAAGCGTGGGCCGAGTTCCATGCGATAACCAACTCGAAGTTACCGATACCGTCTCTCCACAACCATAAAAAGAAGATTGAAAGGGGGAGTAAAATGGACAGAATTACAATGGGAGTAGTCGTCACCAGCATTCCTAATAATTGCTTTCTATTTGGGAAAAAAGATAATTGCTGACTTGGTTTTTCTTGGGTACCTTTTATTCGTGACTCTAAAAATAATACTAGTCCGACAATGACTAAAAGTTGTAAAGATAACATAGCGGCCTGAGCTAAGCCGAAGGAATTATATTCAACGTAAATTACTCGGGTGAATGTATCAAGCCCCATAATCGCCGGGGTTCCAAAATCTGACAAAGCATACATAGCTGCGAGGAGAGTGCCAGCCGCTATTCCATTAAGTATGCGCGGCAGTACCACTCGCCACAAACTCATCATTAATGACATCCCTAAGGTACGTGCAGCGTAGACTTGGCTTGCGTCGAGGCTCGTTAGCGCGGCGCGCGTGGTGAGCATAACAAAGGGGTAGGTATATAAGGACATAATGATTGATGCACCTGCTAATCCACTAATTGAGGGTGTTGGTAGGCCGAGCAAGTTATGAATTTCACCACCGGGACCAAATGCAGCGTAGAAAGTAAAGGCTCCCAGATAACTCGGCATAGCCAAAGGTGCGGCAAATAAGATTAACCAAAGTCGCTGCCACGGTAACTGAACATAGGTCGTTAGAAAGGCCAGTGGAACTCCGATAATAACGGCACCTAAAATAGTAAAGCCCATGAGTAAGAGTGTGTTGTAAAGAACGTTTAAGTTGTGGGGGTCAAAAAATTGCAAACTGTCCGATGCCAGTACAAACAAAACCCCGACAGGTAACAGAGCAATTAACGCAATAATTAACGCAAAAGGGTAAGAAATTGGCCAGCGCTTCATAGCACGCCGGCTTTTCGCATCATATCCAGGGTAGGTCGTAGATTTGCTAGTCGAGTGAGATCGACTTTTGGTGGAGAAATAGTTCCTAAACTTGGTAACCCTTTTGGTGGAGAGAGATTGCCGATGAGTGGTATTTCATAAGCTTCACTCGCGAGATAGGATTGAACCTCGGTGGTGAGTAAATAACGGATGAAATTGATTGCTGTGTCATTTTTAGTGAGGGCAACAATCCCTGAAGCATTAACTAAACATCCGGCATCATTTTTGGTAAAAGCAAGATCGACTGTCGCATCTGGTTTTCCAGATTTTAGACGAAGGGTGTAATAATGGTTGGCTAAACCAACATCGACTTCACCACGTTCAGCAGCGAGCACCACGCCAAGTTCACCGGCATATCGTTTGGAACGCTTCTTCATATCCTGTAACCACTTAATGGTTTTTTGCTCGCCAGATAATATTCTCATTGCGGTGACAAACGATTGAAATGAAGCATAAGCTGGCGCCCAAGCAATTGATAAATCACTTTCTGGCAGTGCCATAATGCTATCGGGTATTTGTGCGGCAGAGAGCCGTTCGGTGTTGTAGGCTAGTGTTCGAATGCGGCCTGTCACAGGTGCCCAATTAGAGAATTGAAATTCAGGTTGAAGTTGGCCAGTTAAATCTGCCGGTAACGGTTGAGCTAGTCCTGCTTCGGTTAATAAACCTATGGCACCTGAATCTACCGCCCAGAAAACTTCTGCTCGGCGAACATTGGCTTTTGCTTCTGCAACAATCGTATTAGCTAAAGCCGCGGTTGGGCCGCGGCGTATTTTTAAATCAAAATTCGGATTACGTTTTTTAATGGCATTGAGAACATTTTCGTAAAGCCCGCCTTCTCCACGCCCCAAGTAAAGGGTCAACTCACCTTCAAGCTTTGGCAATTGTTCAACTGAAACGGACGAAACAGAAGCTGCCAGACTAGGAGACAGCAGAGCAGGGCAGGCGCCTATGGCACTGTAGGCTGCTAAATTCTGGATAAATGTTCTGCGTTGCATTATTAAAATACGTCCTTTTTACTTTTTTCTTTCTTAGCCAGCAGGTCTCTGGCAATGGTTAATTTCTTACCCATACTACTGACGATTGCTTGAATCTGCTTAACGCTGCTTTTACTGGCTAACGCGACAGGAAGGGTGACATTAAAATCTTTTTCAAGATCTTCTACTAAGTTAGCGTTCATGGAAATAAGGTCACCTTCAATTCCTTCAAATAGGGTCAGGTATGTATCATGGACGATATCAACCGATTCTTTGACCAGTTTTTCGGCAAATTTAGCAACAACACGATTTAAGCGAGTCTTTATTTCATCGACTGTTTCTAGGGAATTCGTTGGTCCGCCTTCTCTCAGAGCTACTTTTTGTAACAGTCCACGATCCTGAAATTGGGCTGCCAGTTTAACCGCTCCTAAAGCTTGCCACAATACTTGTTCCAGTTTGCTTTGTTCGGCTTTAACTGCGTCAATAGATGAGTTGCTATCAATACTTTCTTTCACGCCGTAGAGTCCTTGCCAGATCTGTGCATACACAGGTACATAATTGCTCTCTATAGCAGCATGGAAGTCGACAGCTTCCCAATGGTCTACAACTGCTTTTGAATGGGCCGCTTTTGCACCATCCTTTTCATACCGAGTGACAATGCCATCCACTTTTTTGATGATCCAATTGACTTCTCCGGTGTATTTTTCCAAGTTATCACTTAGGTGATTCACATGTTCACCCACTTCGCCGCCCGCAGATACGAAAGAGGAGCTGAAAACCGTGAATAAGCTTAAAAAACTGAGCAATAATTTAAATTGCGTGGCCATTTTGTTCATAACAGATATTTCCTTAAAGAATGAATCATAAAGTTGCTCCAAATGATACTCATTCTCAGTTAGAAGGTAAAGGATTCTAGCCCAAGTTAGTGTGTTAGATCGTTAGAAGTTATGAATATACTCCATTGCAAATTGTTCGAATAAGTGATTGTTTGTTTTTAAACTGTGTTGATTGCTTGAGAAAAGAGCAACATGGAAACTGCTTATTGATAATAATGAACATATTTTCGTTTGGGTGATTGATGCTAAACTGGCGTTTTTATTCCCCATCATCGGCGAATGAGTCATGGGGGCGAGCTTGTCGATAATTCGGTCGCGAGTCGTAGTATAGATAACTATAACCCACCACAGAATGGCGGTTAGAGGGAGATTAGGCAATGATTTGGTTGGTTCGATCGTTTTTTACTGTTTGTGTAGTCTTAGTTATTGTGGGGTCAAAAGCATTTTGTGGCGAGCTACATCAACACAACTCTCGCGATATTGGTAATAGCCCGGCACCACAAATTGAATTGAGTGTGTATCGAGATCAAGTTAGCGGCGTTAATGTTCATATTTCAGTTAAGAATTATTGGTTGAATGCGCCCAATTTTATCCAGTCTTTTGATGCCGCTGAGTTTGACGGGAATGAGCTGAAAGAGGAGGATGAGAAAAAAACTGAAAACTTGCAAGGCCATGCTCATGTGTTTGTTAATGGGATTAAGCGTCAGCGTCTGTATGGATCTGATATCCACATTTCTAACGGTTGGTTAAAAAAAGGGGTTAACCAAATTACCATCTCCTTAAACAGTCACCAACATGAAAACTGGACCGTGAATGATAAACCGATTGTCGATTCTATTCTTATCAACCTCGAACAAAAGGGTTTAGTGTTACCTAATCATAAACCGCGACCCGTTAATATAGGGCACGATCACCACTAAGTGGAGTGCTCCTTTTGTTCAAAATTAATGATGGTTCTTCTTTCGCAAAGATTTCAATCCAAAAGCACGACAGCCTCCACCTCAAACAGCATGTTATCAAGGGCGAGTCGAGGAACCGGTACTAATGAGAGTGCCTGAAGTGATTCGCCAAAAATTTCGACTATTGGCCTAATCAATTCGCCAGCGTGGAGCCTTTAAATCTAGATTTACATCCTGATTGGGTAGTTAATAAACCTTCAATCTTCTTCAATTTCGGTGTTGATGGAGCGACTGCAAGCGAGAAAATTTACTATTGGAATGACGTTATTTTTCAAGAGTAATATTAAAGCGAGTTTGTAAACTACTCGTAGTAAGGCACTCCTTTGGTAACAGACGAACTGCCTTTTTTATTTTCTGTCAGTAGGACGCGATTAGACAAAGAACGAAAAAAATGTAATGCTTGAAGGCACTAGCTTCGAAGTAATTTGAGCTTAGGGCCGAAACAAGGAGTACTTCATTCTAATCGTTCTCTATGGTTAGATATAAAACATACTTTTTTATGGCATTTAAAAAAAACTAAAATAAACAAACTAAATATAAGGATAATATTATGAAAGTTGCATTGATGGTTGTTGGTGGGATTCTTGTTGTTTTTGGTCTTACCGATTTAATCGGAAGCTTTGCTGGATTTGATTTGTGGACTGATATTGTTGGTATTCAGCTTCCAGATATTGTTTGGCGCTATTCTGCTTACGCTGAAATGTTCATCGGTTATTTAATCTTTAAAGCCGGTATGGGAGCTTCAGAAGAAAGCACTGC
>JAHRVB010000182.1 GCA_019090895.1 Kangiellaceae bacterium | reverse complement strand
AAAGTATTTATGTTGATTTCTAATCAATATAAATCTCTGTTGAGCTGAGCCGCGTTGACTCAGTACGTCATACTATTAATGGTTTTTGTTGATGTGAGGGATGTTCACTTTAAGTGAGCATTCTTAATTTGGCAGGAACTGATGACATTTTTTTGCCTTCCTTGCACTTTCATTCCATTAATATCGATTCATTTAAGTACTAAGATTGCCTGATTTTTGCGGTCAGCGCAAGCTCATGCCCACAGTCCAGTCGTTGACCCACGGTCACTCCATTGGATTAGGTTGCGCAGAACACTGCCAAATAGACCGAACAACTTTCGACCATAATTAACAAGCTTCCAATGTAATCGTCTTCATGGCATCAGTTAATTTGGTCAACTCTGCTGGATTAATAATATAGGGCGGCATAATATAAAGCAGTTTACCAAAAGGTCTAATCCATACGCCTAGCTCGACTAATCTGGGTTGGATAACATGCATATCAACCGCTTGTTTTAATTCGATAACACCAATCGCGCCAATGACTCTGACGTCGGCGACACTTTCCAGTTGAGCGCATTCTGCTAATTCATTTTCTAACTGACTTTCTATGCTGTTTACTTGCGATTGCCAATTGGAATTTTGCAATAGTTCTAAACTCGCATTGGCTACTGCACAGGCTAACGGATTCCCCATAAATGTAGGTCCATGCATTAAGTTACCACCTTCAAAGCTGCTAATGGTGGATGAAATTGTCTCGGTGCAAAGTGTGGCGGCTAATGACATTGTGCCACCCGTTAATGCTTTACCTACGCATAAAATATCTGGGCAAACACCAGCATGTTCGTAGGCAAATAATTTTCCAGTTCGACCAAAACCAGTAGCAATTTCATCAAAAATTAATAGCACGCCATGTTGGTCACAGAGCTTTCTGACTTGACGCAAAAACTCGGGACAATAAATTCGCATGCCACCAGCGCCTTGTACAATAGGCTCAAGAATAACCGCTGCAATTTGATCAACGTTTTCGTCAATACAATTTTTAAATTCTTCGATATCCGAAGCTTGCCAATCTGCATCATTTCGACAACTCGGCGCTTCAACAAATAAGTGTTTTTGCAATACGCCCTCAAACATTGAATGCATTCCATTAACGGGATCACAGACGGACATGGCTGCAAACGTATCGCCGTGATAACCATTTTTAATTGTTAAGAACTTCGTTTTTTGTTTTCGTTTTTGCTCGGACAATTTGGTGTTGGAATACCAATATTGCAATGCCATTTTTAGTGCAACTTCGACAGAAATCGAACCCGAATCCGCGAGAAACACTTTATCTAAATTTGGATGTGTTATATCAACTAATTTTTGGCAAAGACTAATAGCAGGCTCATGGGTTAATCCACCAAACATCACATGAGACATTTTACTGACTTGCTGAATGATCGCTTCATTTAACTTGGGATGATTATAACCATGGATGGTGGACCACCAAGACGACATACCATCAATCACTTTTTGGCCATTGGTTAAGTGAAGGTATACACCTTCCGCTGACTCAACCGAAAAAGTAGGCGTAGGCTGACTGAGATTGGTATAAGGATGCCAAATATGTTCTGCATCAAAATCGATTTGTTGTTGGTTGATTGTCATAGCGATATCTTCAAGCTTGTGCGGATTGCACTGTGAACAGAATAGAAACGATTAAAGTAGCATAACAGCCAACAACCCATGACGCTAGCTGCTCGGAGACGGGAGTCGTGAGCAGTCAACCAACGGTTAAGAAGTCTCCAGACAACCGATAGCCCCCCATTTTCTATCGTTTAACGCCTAATCATCAGTCCCTTAGACAACCGCCCCCAAGATCCAGTACACTTGCTTTCGAATACAAAAATTGAGCATTATTTGACCTTAACCTAATCTTAAAAAAATACTCTAAGGCGCGACTCATGAAAAAAATCTACAAAACCCTTTTCCCGCTTTTAGCAACCTCATTAATGGCGGCGGCACATACGGCATCTGCGGAGAGCGCTGATTGTCAGTTGTTAACCAATGTAACCGGTTATACGCCTGTCAGTGAATCCAAAGCACTCACCGAGTTTGATTGGATGGCGTTTGATCAAGGCAAAGTAAAAGCAACAGGCAAAGGGGCGATTCAAAAAATCTATACCAGCTGTCATGTGATTGACGGCAAAGGCAAAGTGGTACTACCGGGGTTAATCGATGCTCATGGTCACGTATCTGGATTAGGCAATGAAATGCTGCGAGTTAAACTGCGCGGTGTTGAATCAGAAGAAAAAGCGGTTAAAAAAGTCAAAGCCTTTGCCAAACAAAACAGCAAGTCTCAATGGATACTGGGTAGAGGTTGGAATCAAGTATTGTGGTTAAACAAGCAGTTTCCTACGGCGTCTTCCCTCGATAAAGCAGGCATAAAACATCCGATAGTACTTAGACGAATTGATGGCCATGCAGCATGGGTCAACAGCAAAGCGCTCGCAATTGCTGGAATTACCGACGCTACACCCGATCCTCAAGGCGGAAAAATAGAGCGAGATCAAAATGGTAAAGCGACCGGAGTGTTAATCGACAATGCAATCGGATTAGTTGAAAGTAAAATCCCCGCCCCAACGCTTCTTGAACAGGACTATGCGTTTGATAAAGCATTTTCCCATCTGCTAGAACTTGGTATTACCAGCGTTCACGATGCTGGCGTTACCCAACTTGATTTAGACATTTACAAAAACCGAGTTAAAGAAAATCGCCTTCCCGTTCGAATTTACGGCATGCTCAATGGTTCCGGAGAGAACTTATACCGTTGGTTAGATGAAGGCCGAATAGCTGATGAAAAAGACCTGCTCTCAATTATGAGTGTGAAACTTTATTCTGATGGTGCTTTGGGCAGTCGTGGTGCAGCATTATTAGCGCCCTACTCCGATGATACCGACAATCGAGGACTGCTCCTGACTAAACCCAAGCAACTCGATCAATTTGTTGAAGATATTATCGCTAAGAACTTCCAAGTGAATGTTCACGCCATTGGCGACAAAGGCAACCGAGTTGTTTTAAATTCTATTGAAAAAGCCTATAAAAATGTTGGTGGGAAATCCCTGCGACATCGAGTTGAACATGCTCAAATCGTTTCTTTAGATGATATTCCTCGTTTTAAAACACTTAACATGATCGCCTCCATGCAACCCGTTCATGCTACCAGCGACAAAAATATGGCTGGCGACCGATTAGGCGATGAACGATTAAAAGGTGCCTACGCATGGCAGAAGTTTATCCAGCAAGGCACTATCATTGCCTCGGGTTCTGACTTTCCAGTGGAACTAGCCAATGCTTTTCATGGTTTACACGCAGCGGTCACAAGACAAAGCCACGATAACCAACCCACAGGCGGCTGGTTACCCGGTGAACGAATGACACCGACCCAAGCCCTAAGAAGTTTCACCCTTGATGCCGCCTATGCCGCACACCAAGAAAAAGTACTCGGCTCACTAGAGCCTGGGAAATGGGCCGATTTCATATTAGTCGATCGCGATATGATTAAAGACAAACCGCAAGACATGTGGAAAACCAACGTCCAGCAAACATGGATCGCAGGTGAGTTGAGGTATAAGGCCAAATAAGTTGCTAGTTGCTAGTTGCTAGTTGCTAGTTGCTAGTTGCTAGTTGCTAGTTGCTAGTTGCTAGTTGCTAGTTGCTAGTGATTTTAAATAGTTACCGATAATTCACAATAGTTATTGGTAACTTTTATCTTTATTTTATCTCTTACTCTAAACTCGCAACTCGTGGATCGCCCCTAAAAAAGTAGACACCTTATTTTAAGAAGAGGTAAGGTGAAATGAAAGTGAAAACAAAGCGACAACATTCAATGGCTTTT
>JAHRVB010000013.1 GCA_019090895.1 Kangiellaceae bacterium | reverse complement strand
CTCCTATCTCGCAACTAGCAACTAGCAACTAGTAACTTTTTACTCGCAACTTTTTACCCGACGCCACATTTTTGCACCAGCTCGTTTTATATTTGGTGAGTTCCGACCTCTCCTCTGTTTGGTTACTATCATTTTGAAATTCATTCGTTGTATCTACCTCTATTTATGCGTCAAGGTCGGTGATTCGATTAAATTTTATAAACGATTTCTTTCAACTCAAATTCATCAAGGATTAAAATAATGGAAAATGACGGCAAGTGTATTGCAATTTTGGAAGGCACATTCACCAAAGGTGGCCAACAAACGCCTGAATTCAAAGAATATTCAGAGCGTTCTAACGCAAACGGGCAAGCCCATGGTGGAAAATTATTAGGACGGTTTATCATTAACGCTAATTTGGGCCAGGGCAAATCCCCCCATGCAGTCTTTAATGTCGAATTTCCATCAAGAGCTCATGCCGAAGCGGCCTTTTCCAGCGAAGAGTATAAAAGTATTTTAGATTTGAGAGAGATAGCGTTTGAAGAGGTAAAGATATTACTTTCTGAAGATTTCGAGAGTTATGTATAGCTAAGGTGTGAACCGGGCTATTCGATTGAGCGTTAAGTTCTATACCGAGTTTAACGCTGATAATAACCTAAGAACATAATGACGATTTTTTCGATCATGGTTTGTTTTTCTTCCTGTGTCGGTGCTCCAACGCCTTTTAATAATCGCGGCCAGAAAGCTTCCATTTTTATTAGTCCCATTAAGGTATGGCACGCTTGTTCGCCGTCCTGCGCACTTATTTTCTGGTCTGCAATCGCAGCATCAAACCAGATATGAATGTCAGATTCAATCGCGCTCATTTGTGCCATTGCTTGCAACATCCGCTCGGGATTATGCAATGCTTCCGGCATGACCACTCGAGAAACGGCTAGAAACTCGTCTGACGAGAAGAGATCAATTTTAACTCTGACTATTTCGTGCATTTGAATTTTAAAAGCTAAATTCGGCTGATATTGCTCTGGTGATGTCGCGGCCACCAATCCAAACATATATTGAATAATGCCCACAAAAAGCTCGTCTTTACTGGAGAAATGGTTATAAACAGTGCGTTTTGAAACAGCAGCGCGTTGTGCGACGCGATCCATGCTGGTTGCAGGGAACCCATTTTCAGTAAATTCTTCAACCGCGGCTAAAATCACCTGTTGGCGTTTTTGCTCGGTCAGTTTCATTGTTTTAGGGGATATCATGTTTGACACTAATACCTGTTAATTCTGAAAGTTGGTCCACTAGGACCGAAATATTCGAAGTTTGGCGGAAAGGGGCTACTTTATCACAAATAGTTACACTCATCAGTTTACTTTTCAAAACATCAACAGTAAACTACACCGTACAGTTTACTTATTTACGAAAATTACCGTGCAAACAAGCCAACGCGACTCAGACGCTGAACCTGGAAAAATCGTTTCGCAGCTGAAGCGAAGAAAATACTTATTACTTAGCATACTATTAGGAGGGCTAATTGCCATGGGCCTAAACACCTTGAATGCCGTTATCGCAGAAGACAATCTTTATGTGGGTTCAAGTAAAGATTCAAATACTGGTAAGTTCCAAAACGATAAGTCGATCGAGGAATTTAGCTTGTCTAAATTGTTTCGAATTATCAGACGGTCCTTATTCGAAAAAGATGATTCAACAACCCCTGACTTCAAGATTCCTGTAGAGAACCTTACTCTTTCTGCTATTGAACAAATTCCAAATGATGAAACCTTCATTATTAGACTGGGCCATTCCACCAGCTTAATCAAAATGGCCAACAAATTTTGGTTGCTCGATCCGGTATTTTCCGAACGTGCCTCTCCATTTTCGTTTATCGGTCCAAAACGATTTCACCAATCTCCTATAGAGATCGAACAACTTCCAGAGATTGAAGCGGTCATTATTTCGCACAATCATTATGATCACCTCGATGAAAAGACAATCAAGCAGTTGGAGAAAAAAACCGCTAGATTTATTTTGCCCGTTGGAAACGGCGCGCAATTAATTGCATGGGGAATTCCCACTAGTAAGATTACTGAACTGGATTGGTGGCAGAATATTGCGATTGCCGATGTAACCTTGACGGCTACACCGGCACAACATTTCTCTGGCCGAGGATTAAACGATCGTGACAAAGCACTATGGAGTTCATGGGTTTTAAAATCTGAATCTAAAGCAATTTTTTATAGTGGTGATTCTGGTTATTTCAAAGGATTTAAGGAAATAGGTCAACGATTAGGTCCCTTTGATCTGACTCTAATGGAAGCCGGTGCCTATGATGAGGATTGGCCCGATGTACACATGACTCCAGCGCAAACTGCCCAAGCTCATAAAGATTTAAAGGGCCGAAAAATGTTACCTGTTCATAACGGTACTTTTGATTTAGCATTTCATGCTTGGACTGCGCCTTTTGAAGAACTAACCGAACTTGCTAATAAAGAATGGATCGATTTGTTAACGCCAAAGATGGGGCAAATTGTTAATTTGGATAATGATGAATCGATTGAGGCTAGTAGGGATTTGTATTGGTGGAGAGGAGAATAGTGTTGTCTTTTGTTATTTTTTTTATTGTTGATTTATTTTAAAAAAACATTTCGCAGCGCTTTGCTTTCCTGCTGCACCTAGTTGCTCCTGCACTAGCTGCATACCATCCATCCGTGGATATAAGTTACTTTTTTCTAGAGCCAAACCAACAGTAGGCGCTTTTAGGCGAAGTAATCAAAAGCTTCTAACGCTGAAACGAACTCGAACTATCCTTTTATTGAGAATCGGTCTGCAAGTCACTCTCATTATTTAGTTTATAGCGTCAATCGGTGAAAAGGAACTCGCGTAGCTCAGTCAGCTTTTTCACTGGGTCGATTGACATGGGGCAATTAATCGTTCGTAGCCGCTGGGCACATTCAAAAGAAAAGAACCATTGCTCTAATCTTTAAAGCAATGCGTGTTTATATATAGTGACGAGGATATACACTAGCAAAGTTAAACAAGCCACCTAATAGGTGCCCAGTGCCAACGTGAAAAGGATTTTTTGCCTTCTTTTTTATCCTTTGAAAAAAGAAGATCGCAGGAAAGCAAAGCGCTGCGAAACGCTCTTAAAAAAAACTCAAAACATCCAGCCGATGAACATCGGCCAAACACCATCTACCTTTCTAGAAAAAACCTAATGGATTCACATCATAACTAACCAATAAATTCTTAGTTTGCTGATAATGCTCCATCGCCATTTTATGAGTTTCACGGCCAATACCCGATTTCTTATAACCCCCAAACGCTGCATGCGCAGGATAAGCGTGATAACAGTTAGTCCAAATTCGTCCGGCCTGAATTCCACGTCCCATTTTATATGCTCGATTCATATCGCGAGTCCAAACCCCAGCCCCTAATCCATACTCAGTATCATTGGCGATATGAAGCGCTTCTTCATCAGTTTTAAATGTAGTAACGCCCACCACTGGACCAAAGATTTCCTCTTGGAAAACCCGCATGTCATTAGTACCCTTCATCAAAGTGGGTTGTACGTAATAGCCTCCCGCTAGATCACCAGGTAAAGACTCCGCCTCTCCACCGGTTAAAAATTCAACACCTTCTTTACGACCAATATCCATATATCCCATAATTTTCTCAAATTGTTCGTGGGATGCTTGTGCGCCGACTTGAGTCTCAGTATCAAGCGGATTACCCCGTTTTATAGAGAGCGTTCGATTAACAACTTGATCAATAAATTGCGGATAAATACTTTCATGGATTAGTGCTCTGGATGGACAGGTACAGACCTCTCCCTGATTGAAAAAAGCTAGCACTAGTCCTTCTACACATTTGCTCACGTAGCTATCATCATGCTTCAGAATATCGTCAAAATAGAGATTAGGCGACTTCCCCCCTAATTCTACCGATGAGGGAATTAAATTATCCGCTGCGTTTTTAAGCACCTTATGTCCGACGGCCGTTGAGCCGGTAAACGCTATTTTTGCGATACGTTTGCTGCTCGCTAATGCTTGCCCTGCTTCGACACCGAATCCATTAACGATGTTAAGCACTCCCGCCGGTACAATATCAGCAATTAGCTCTGCAACAAGTAAAATCGACGCTGGCGTTTGTTCAGCTGGTTTTAATACGACACAATTGCCTGCCGCTAATGCCGGACCGAGTTTCCATGCCGCCATTAGAATAGGAAAATTCCAAGGAATAATCTGACCAACGACACCAAGAGGCTCATGGAAATGATAGGAAACGGTATTTACATCGAGTTCCGCCGCCGAACCTTCTTGTGCTCTTAAACAACCGGCAAAATACCTGAAATGATCAACCGCTAACGGAATGTCTGCCGCCAACGTTTCTCTGACCGCTTTACCGTTATCCCAGGCTTCAGCAACAGCCAGCATTTCTAAATTCTGCTCAATTCGGTCTGCTATTTTTAATAACATATTTGAGCGTTCGGTCACCGATGATTCACCAAACGCTTTTTTTGCTGCATGGGCAGCATCCAGTGCTAAGTCAATATCTGCTGCGGACGAACGAGGAATTTCGCAAAAAGGTTTGCCGGTGACAGGACTTATATTATCAAAGTATCGACCTTCTCTCGGTGCGACCCATTCACCACCAATAAAATTTTCATAACGACTTTTAAAAGTAACAACAGATTCTGGTTGTCCTGGGGGTTGATATATCATAGTAAGGCTCCTGTTAACGAATGATTTAATTAACGCAGATAATTAGTTTCCTTTACCAAATTTATTGATTACAACACCAGTAAAAAGAGCCCAAGTGCCTAATGTAAAACCAAAGGTATCGGTTGAAACTTAATATATCCGGTCCAATTTAGCAGCCTGATTGTATTTGATAGCCCAATATTGTTATGCTCTGTGAGTGCAAACCATTAGCTTGTGAGTATTTTTTAGGGAAGTCTTGATTTTTATTGGGCTTTATCAACGCCTTGGTTTCACCCTTTGCAGGGAGATAGATTATTGAATCGTTCACACTTACACGACTGTCGACAAAAACCACAAACTCTTATTGAAAATAGGATTGGTTTCGCTGGGCCAAATTCTGAGCTGAGTATTTATGATACTTATCAAGCTTGTTCTCGAATCGGTTTAGATTCAGAGGAGGTCACCTTTTGCGGAATGATCACGGGTAAAAAAGTTGTCCATAGTCAATCCTCTAAAATCGAATTTTTACCCCAGCAATCGTTTGTAATGTCGCCAGGGCAACATATCGACATCGATTTTCCGTTGGCTTCAGAGCAATCACCAACAACCTGCATGACCATTAATCTTTCCCGGACTCATATTCAACAAGTTTGTGATCGGCTAAACGTACAAACTCAACAAGAAAAAGCGATCCCCCATTGGCAATATCTACCGAACGACCATTTACATGAAAATTTATCCGTCAGCACACAACTATTGTTGGAACGATTGACGACTATTTTTAGTGAAGATATTGCGGACAAAAATGTACTCATTGAGTTTGGTGTATCGGAATTAATCGTTCGTATGTTGAGACAGCAGACAAGGAATTTATTGTTAGAACAAATCAGCGTCGACCCCGACCAATCGGGATTGCATTCAGTGCTTAATTTCATAGAGTCTAATTTACAGAATCCGCTTGATATTGATCACTTGAGCAAAATGGCTTGTATGAGCCGCTCCAAATTTTTTAAACAATTCAAATTAGCGGTTGGTTTCACTCCGGCAGAATATCAAATCCGGCAACGAATTAGACGAGCGGCCGAACTACTAAAAAGTGGAAAAAGTGTTACCGAATCAGCGGTAGATAATGGTTTTATAAACTTATCGCATTTTGGTCGTCGATT
>JAHRVB010000181.1 GCA_019090895.1 Kangiellaceae bacterium | reverse complement strand
GTGGTTCTAGCTGTTTAGCGGAGAAACGAATGCTTGAAATTATTGAACACGGTACGCCTAAAACGCCGTTCATGCAGTTTGGTGATCAGGTGCGTATAGAGATGTTCGATAACAATGGTGATTCGATATTTGGTGCTATCGATCAAGTTGTTAAACAATACACACCGAAATCTGACATTTAAGCAAGCTAGAAAAATTGTAGAAAAACTAATATCATTAGCGATTCTTTAGTTGCAGCCAATCGAGTCTTTTAATGATAAAACTATACGGTTACTGGCGATCGACCGCCGCCTATCGAGTGAGAATAGCGCTTAATTTAAAACAAGTTTCTTATTCGCAACATTCAGTACACTTGGTGAAAGATGGTGGTGAGCAACATTCTCCGGGTTACCGCGGTATCAATCCTCAAGGACTGGTACCGGCGTTGGTCGATGGAAACACTCAAATCGGCCAATCTCTCGCCATTCTTGAATATCTTGAAGAGCGTTATTCTAAAACCCCACTACTTCCGTCTAAGCTTGCCGATAAAGCCTTCATAAGGCAGCTATGCCAAATTATTGCCTGTGATACCCATCCTCTAAATAATTTAAGAGTGCTCCAATTTCTATCAAATGACTTTAATATTAAAGACTCTGATAAAACCAAGTGGTATCATCATTGGCTTGCTCTAGGGTTTGCTGCTTTTGAAGCGTTATTGAAAAAGCAGGCGATTAACGGTCCATATTGTTTTGGTACGGAACTAACCATGGCCGATGCTTGTCTTATCCCCCAGATCTACAATGCGAATCGATTTGATTATCCTATGGAAAATCATCCGTTGTTAGCAGCGATTAATGAGAAATGTCTTAAACTCACCCGGTTTCAGGATGCAATTCCAGAGAATCAGCCGGATGCAGTTTAATAAATTCCTTATTTTTGTCGTTATAAATACGTATTAAATTAGACTATCGAGAACCCATATCAAATCTAAATTACTTGATTAGTTCTGAGTTATTAAATTATCGTTTTTGAGAGAAGTTAAAACACTATGTCGTTAATAGTTACAGCAGTAGAGCCCACTAGAACACTTGGCAACAGAGCAAGAAAACGCAGTATTTGTCTTGCGCTCGCATCACTTCTAGGCACCTCTGCGGTCAGTGCCGCGGACAGGTATGAAGTCATTGATTTAGGAATATTTGAAGAAGATGGCATCAATCAAACTGACACTTACGGTATTAATAATAATGATGTTGTTGCAGGGTACGCGATAAAACAAAGTACTGTCGAAACTGAAACTAATGGAGAAGTCGTCACAACAGCGGTGCAGTATGCTCACGCATTCACCTATGAATCGGCAGAGAATGGATTAAACGATTTAGGCGCAATCGATAATAGTGACGTATCCGTAGAAATTACTAATACTAACGGCGATGGAGACGAAGTCACTGAAACCGTTGATTTTAGCCAACCGTTTACCAGTAGTTTTGGTTTTGCAATTAATGATGATGGTACAGTCGTCGGTACAAGTTCGAGAACTTATGCAAGTGTCCTATCAACAGTCACTGATGATGTTACCACTGAAACCGCTGCAGCTACAGTGGTTGAAAGAGCTGTTGTGTTTGAGTCGGGAAATGCGGGCGTTGTTGAAATTCCTCATTTTGATGAAGAGTCGCCTTTAAATATGCGTGCCCTTGGTATCAGCAATAGTTTGGTTGTTGGCTTCGCATCATACAACGACCCCGATGATGTTGATGAAAATGGCGATCCAATAAGTACTCCATCCGATCACGGATTTGCCTACGAAATTGCCAGTCAGACACTCACCTTGATAGAGCCTCTCAGTGATAACCAAAGCTTGTCACTAAGAGATATTAACAACAATGGTTATGCAGTAGGTGTAAGTACTCAGCTCTTGGATGAACAAGGTTCGTGGGAAGTTGTTGGATGGAATCATGGTTCGACTGACCCCGTTGAAAGAATCGATATATTTGGCGGAGTTCAGCAGCAAGCTTGGGCTATTAATGATCAGGATGTTATTGTTGGACAAGCTCGCCGCGAAGATAATTCGGTATCTGTTGCTTTCTCTTACGACCTTTTTAATCAGACAGCTACTGATCTCGGTGTGTTAAATGAGAATTTCGCTGCATCTGTTGCTTATGATATAAACAATGTTGGACAAATTGTAGGCAGTTCTCAGTTTCAAAACTCTCCAGTGGTCTACCATGCATTTTTATATGAAGACGGTACTTTGAAAGACCTCGATAAAATGATCGGTTGTTTCACTGGTTGGCGTTTAGATGAAGCACGCGCTATTAATGAAGACGGAGTCATTGTTGGGAAAGGAATACTTAATGGAGAAATTCATGGTTTTATGTTGAAACCTGTTTCAGGTAGTGCGCCAGATTGTGATTCAGATAGTGATGACGATGGTGGCGGGTCTTTGCCGGTATGGTCTATTATATTATTGTCAGTCGTTAGATTGATGAGACGCAAGAATTAGTTATTTGTTGAAAAAGATTCTTATTGAAGATTAATTTTTGTAAGAAGTTAGCATAAAAAAAGGCTCATTATGAGCCTTTTTTTATGCCGAAAGGGTGATTATAAGATGATTACATATTGGGGTAATTTGGTCCGCCCGCGCCCTCAGGTGTGACCCAAGTAATATTCTGGCTAGGATCTTTGATATCACAAGTTTTACAGTGTACGCAGTTTTGTGAGTTGATTTGAAATTTAGGATTGTTGCCATCATCGTCTCGAATTACCTCATACACGCCGGCAGGGCAATAACGTTGTGCTGGTTCGTCAAAGTCTCTCAAATTAATGTCGATTGGAACACTAACGTCTTTAAGTTTTAAATGAACCGGTTGATCCTCCTCATGATTAGTATTAGAGATGAAAACAGAACTCAATTTATCGAACGACAACACTCCATCTGGCTTAGGGTAATTTATTATCGGGCACTCAGAGGCTTTTTTCATTTGAGCATGATCAGCAGTCTTATCACTGAGGGTCCAAGGAAGAGAGCCGTTGAAAATATTGATATCGATAAAGCAATAGGCGGAACCTACAATATTCCCCCAACGATGTTGAGCGGGACCAAAATTACGCTGCATATGAAGCTCTTTCCATGCCCAAGATGCCTTATAATTAGTTGAAAAAGCTTCAAGTGTTTTAGCGGGAATTTCTTGACTGAGTGCTTCGAAAATTGTCTCAGCAGCGACAATTCCAGATTTCATTGCAGTATGAGAACCTTTTATTTTTGCAAAATTAAGAGTCCCTGCATCATCACCAATTAACAGCCCTCCGGGAAATACCATTTTAGGTTGTGATTGAATACCCCCTTTAGTTATCGCTCTCGCCCCGTATGAAATACGTTCGCCCTCTGTTAAATATTGACTAATTATAGGATGGTGTTTATATCTTTGGAATTCATCAAATGGGCTAAGGTGCGGATTTTTGTATGAAAGGTCAACGATGAACCCGACTGCTACTTGGTTATCTTCGATGTGATACAAGAACCCGCCGCCATGACTGTTGGACTCTGACATTGGCCATCCAGCACTATGTACCACTTTACCAAGTTGATGTTGTTCAGTCGGAATTTTCCAGATTTCTTTGATGCCAATGCCATAATGTTGCGGTTCTTTGCCTTTAGACAAATCGTATTTTTCAATAATTTGCTTACCGATATGACCACGACAACCTTCAGCGAAAACTGTGTATTTTGCATGTAACTCCATGCCCGGCATATAACCGTCTTTTTCGCAGCCGTTTTCAGCAACCCCCATATCGCCGGTAATAATTCCTTTTACTTCGCCATTTTCGTCAATTAGCGCTTCACTCGCAGTAAAACCAGGAAATATTTCAATGCCTAATGCTTCTGCTTGCTCGGCCAACCAACGGCATAAGTTACCTAAACTAATGATGTAGTTACCATGATTATGCATGGTTTTAGGTGCAACAAAATTAGGTAATTTAATAGCGCTTTTTGCTGAGCGCATCAAATAAATGTCATCGCCTGAAACTTCCACATTGACGGGAGCACCTTTATCTTTCCAATCAGGGAAGAGCTCTTCTAATGCTCGGGTTTCAAAAACGGCGCCGGATAATATATGAGCGCCGACTTCAGAGCCTTTTTCGACCACGCAAATAGTGGTTTCTTTTTGTTGCTCTTGGGCAAGTTGAGCAAGCTTGATTGCGGTAGAGAGGCCGGCTGGTCCAGCGCCAACAACGACAACGTCAAACTCCATAGATTCACGTTCAATGGCGGTATTTTCCATTCTAAGATGCTCCAAACTAGTAAAGGGTTATTTTAGCTTAATTAGTAGCGACCCAGTTATCATATTTTTATATGGGTGCTATAGCTGTAAATTGCCGCATTATACCCGATTTTTGTTGACGTTAAACGCATAAAACGGCAAGATCCTGCTACTTAAAGAAAATCAGAAATTCTAGAATCAATTCACACAAGTTTTTGACAGGTGTTTAAATGAAATTAATGGTGACAGTTAAGCGAGTTGTTGACTATAACGTCAAAGTTCGTGTTAAAGATGATCAATCCGGTATAGAGACTGCAAATGTCAAAATGTCGATGAATCCTTTTTGCGAAATTGCAGTTGAAGAGGCAATTCGATTTAAAGAGAAAGGAGTTGCAACGGAGGTTGTTGTTGTATCAATAGGACCGGCACAATGTCAGGAAACCTTGCGAACAGCGTTGGCTCTAGGCGCGGATCGCGCAATTTTGGTTAAAACTGATGAAGAAATCCAACCATTAGCGGTTGCAAAATTATTACAGAAAATAGCTGAAAAAGAATCACCTAATGCGATTATTATGGGTAAACAATCAATTGATGGCGATAATAATCAATCCGGTCAAATGCTTGCCGCATTGTTAGATTGGCCTCAAGGAACCTTTGCATCGGAAGTGAGTATCGCTGACGGTAAAGCAACGGTTACCCGTGAAGTTGACGGCGGTCTTGAAACTATTGCTCTCGATTTACCGGCTATAGTTACAACCGATTTACGATTAAACGAACCTCGATTCGCATCATTGCCTAATATTATGAAGGCCAAACGTAAGCCTCTCGACGTATTATCAACGGAAGACTTAGGTGTCGATGTTACTCCACGTGTTAAGACACTTAAAGTAGCTCCGCCAGCAACACGTCAAGCTGGTGTTAAAGTGGAATCAGTACAAGAATTAGTAGATAAACTTAAAAATGAAGCGAAGGTGATCTAATGTCTATTTTAGTGATTGCAGAACATAATAACCAAGATTTAGCGGCTTCGACATTTCCGACTTTGTCTGCTGCAAAAGAAATTGGCGGTGACATAACTATTGTTGTAATGGGACATGATTGTCAATCTGTGGTTGAGCAAGCAGCTGCTTGTGAATCGGTGCAGAAAGTCCTGAAGGTTGCGCACATTGATTTAGAAAACTCGACAGCAGAAAGTCTAGCAGCGATTGTCGTGGAGAAGTCGGAAGGATTTACTCATATACTTGCGAGTGCGACGACATCCGGCAAGAATTTCATGCCTAGAGTCGGTGCAAAATTAGATGTTCAACCAATATCAGATATTACTGCTGTTGAGAATGAATCTACCTTTTTGCGACCAATCTATGCGGGTAATGCTATTGCCACTGTAGAATCGAGTGATGCAATTAAAGTTATTACAGTACGAAGCACTGGATTTGATGCAGCAGAATCAACTGGTGGTAGTGCCGAAATTATTGAATTTGATGCGAGCGCATTGATCAGCACGAAATCAAAATTCGTATCACAAGAACTCACGGTCTCTGAGCGGCCAGAATTAACTGCCGCTAGTATTATAATTTCTGGTGGACGAGGCATGCAAAGTGGCGACAACTTCCATTTGTTAGAGTCCATCGCAGATAAATTAGGTGCTGCGGTTGGAGCGTCTAGAGCGGCCGTTGATGCTGGATTCGTACCGAATGATTACCAAGTTGGTCAAACCGGGAAAATTGTAGCGCCGGACCTATACATCGCTGTGGGTATTTCTGGAGCCATTCAGCATCTGGCAGGAATGAAAGACAGTAAAGTTATTGTCGCCATTAACAAAGATGAAGAAGCACCTATTTTTCAAGTCGCAGATTATGGATTGGTTGCCGACCTTTTCAAAGTACTTCCAGAACTAAACGAAGCACTATAAGAGTTAACTATTTCGATTTATAAAATAGGTTAAACTTAGGTTCAGTATAAAAACGTTAATACATTTGTATTAGCGTTTTTTTGTGTCAAAAAAAAGCCCAGTGTAAAAACACCAGGCCTCAAAAGCTAAACTCGGCAGAGATTAGCGAAACTTAACTCTTTAGCTTCTTGTCGATTAGCTCGAATGCTAACTTTGTATTAACCACACTTTGAATCGCCGCAACTTAAGCAGGTCATACAGCCATCCATAAGGATCGCGGCTTTAGTCATACATTTGCTGCACATTTGCGCACTGTCAGGATAGTCCGCAGTAGACGTTGTGTCATGGGCTTGTAATGCATCATATTCAGCTCGTTTTTCATCAACGAGTTTCTGCTGGTGTTCATCTAATCCTTCATCTTTGAGCAACCCAATCATTCTTAAATGGGATTCTATTGCGTCACCTATCTCAGCCACGAGGGATGGCATATATTTACCACCGGGTTTGAAATAGCCGCCCTTAGGATCAAATACAGCTTTAAGTTCTTCAGCTAAAAAAGTGCAATCGCCACCTTTTCTAAAGACTGCTGAAATTACCCGTGTGAGAGCAACGACCCACATAAAGTGGTCCATATTTTTTGAGTTAATAAAGATCTCGAAAGGACGACGTAGCTCATGCTCTGTTCCTTGATTAAGAACTATATCGTTAATCGTCATATAGAGTGCGTGGTCCGAAAGAGGAGTTTTTACTTTATAAGTCGATCCTAAAAGCATTTCAGGTCGTTGAACACTTTCGTGCATTTGTACGATATCTGCAGAAGGTTTTTTTTCTGATTTCGCAGCCGTTTCAGTAGTAGGCTCTTCATCTTTCTTTACTTTATACCCAACAATTGATTGTGTAATTTGTTTTGCCATGTTCATTTCCGTTGTTAACCATAGCACCGGATAAACGATGCTAGGTGTTTTTCTGTAACTAGCTGATGTCCATTTTATGATGGGTCAACAGAGTGTATTTATAGCGATTATAGCTTACCGTAATAACCTTCTTTTAGAGCGTCAAACAAATTGGCTGCGGTATGAAGTTCACCGTCATACTCAACTTCTTCGTCGCCTTGAAGGTCAACCGTGCTGCCGTCTTCTAGTGTGAATTGATACGTTGTATTCTTTAGGTCATCTTCCTTTACTAACACACCTTGGAAAACTTCAGGATTAAATCTAAATGTCGTGCAACCTTTCAGACCTTCTTGATAGGCATACAGATATATATCTTTAAACTCATCAAACGGGAAATCAGTTGGAACATTCGCCGTTTTAGAAATTGACGAGTCGATCCACTTTTGAGACGCCGCTTGAATATCTACATGCTGCGTCGGTGTGATCGTTTCGGCAGTGATAAAGTAATCTGGAAGTTTTTCTCCTACCTCTTCTGAAAAAGGCATTGCTTGCGGGTTTACTAGCGCCCTATAGGCCAACAACTCAAAAGAGAAAACATCTACTTTTTCCTTACTTTTCTTGCCTTGACGAATTACGTTTCTTGCATAATGATGTGCAAAACTTGGCTCTATTCCGTTACTTGCATTATTAGCGAGTGACAATGAAATTGTGCCAGTGGGAGCTATCGATGAATGATGAGTAAATCGTGCACCTTGTTTCGCTAAAGCATCAACCAATTCTGGTTCAACTGAAGCAATCTGTTGCATATAGCGACTATAGCGAGCGTGTAGCACTTTACCTTTTACTTTTTGGCCTATTTTGTATCCATCTTTAACCATCTCCGGCCTCTTGTGCAACATCTCTCCGGTGATAGGAAATTCTTCTTCCATAATCGGGGCTGCACCTTTTTCTTTACTCAGTTCTAGTCCAGCTTTCCAGCCTTCAACGGCTAAAATTTTGGTAATCTCTTCGGTAAAATGGACAGATTCTTTTGAACCGTATTTTTTACATAACATGGTGATGGTTGAGCCCAAACCTAAGTAACCCATACCATGTCGGCGTTTTGAGTTAATCGCATCTCTTTGACCAATTAATGGTAGTCCGTTTATTTCGACAACGTTATCTAACATTCGAGTGAAAATTCGAACGACTTTCTTAAACTTATCCCAGTCAAACTGAGCGCTGTCTGTAAATGGCTTTGTTACAAAGCGAGTTAAATTGATTGAACCAAGTAGACAAGAACCATATGGAGGAAGCGGTTGTTCGCCACATGGGTTAGTCGCTCGAATATTTTCACAGAACCAGTTATTGTTTTTTTGATTCACTTGGTCTATCAATATAAAACCAGGTTCCGCAAAGTCGTAAGTTGAAGACATGATTAAATTCCACAACTTGGTTGCCTTGATCGTTTTATGAACTCGACATGCCACTTGACCGACATCATTCTTAATATAGGTATCGGTGATCGGCCACTCTCTCCAAACAACATGATTTGAATTAGTCAAATCAAGTTTGTCCATCTCGGCTTCTTTCTCAGTGATTGGAAAAACTAATCTCCAATCGTCATCATTGATCACTGCTTGCATAAACTCGTCAGTAATAAGCAGTGAGAGATTAAATTGACGCAGACGACCATCTTCTCTTTTTGCGCGGATAAAATCTAAAACATCAGGGTGGCTAATATCAAATGTTGCCATTTGGGCACCGCGACGACCTCCCGCAGACGAAACGGTGAAACACATTTTGTCATAGATATCCATAAAGGATAAGGGGCCCGAGGTATATGCACCTGCACCCGAAACATAAGCATCTTTGGGTCTAAGTGTCGAAAACTCGTAACCAATCCCACAACCTGCTTTAAGAGTCAGTCCCGCTTCATGTACTTTTTCCAATATATCATCCATAGAGTCTGAAATCGTGCCGGAAACTGTACAGTTTATCGTGGATGTAGCTGGCTTATGTTCTAACGCACCGGCATTAGACATAATTCTCCCTGCTGGAATAGCACCATGTCTTAGAGCCCACAGGAAATCCTTGTGTACATTAACTTGCTTGTCTTCTTCTTCTACTTCCGCCAGTGCTTTCGCTACTCGCTGATAAGTTTGATCGATAGAACTATCTACAGGCTCGCCATCTTTAGTTTTTAATTGATATTTTGTTTCCCAGATATCGACCGACGTATTTTGAAAATCAATCTGGAAATTTTCGGGTGTTTCTTTTTGCTTTAATGATGCTGTCATTAACAGTTTCCCTCTGAATATCTGTTTGTTCCAATTAAGATTGGAACTTATTATATTTTTAGAATTGTGATAAATTTTTCGTGTATGGCTGCAAGTTTCTACGGCACAAAATTTTTGCTGATTTATTAAACTTCATTGACCCTTGAAAAGGGTTCAGAATGAAACAAATGTGAATAAATCAACGCATAAACTATGCACAAGCCTGTGGACAACTGGTGGATAACAGGAACCTCTTACGCGAAAATCTAAAATTCTTTAGATATCAACGAGATACTATATCTGGTGGTCTGCCGGCTAGTGGATACACAATATATAGATGATGCAGGTCAAAGTAAAGCACAATATGTGATATTTGTACCACTGAAATAGGGACGTTTTGGTAAGGTTTATCTCGCCGCCTCGTCCTCATTGGGATTGCAATGAGGTGCCGTTGAGGATCTTTTTTTAAGGGACTATTTTCAATACACTCGCATTTATTTGATTGCCCTAATTTGTTGCCTTTTCTTCAAGAATTCAAGTGATTTGTGGCACTAATATCACCAATTTTTGCGGTGTTTTATCCGGGTGAAAGTGTGCTAAAGTCAGTTTTTATAAAACGGATAAAGCAAAGGGTTACATTGGATCCTATAGTATTAAAATTTGGTGGGAGTAGTGTCGCGAAAGTATCGCATTGGAAGACTATTGCTATTCAACTAAAGAAACAACTCAGCAGAGAAAAACAACCAATTTTAGTGCTTTCTGCCTTGAAAGATGTATCGAATCAGCTAGAAGCTCTGTTGCATAAAGCCGTCAATGGCCACTTTCAAAGTACTATTGATGATATTTTTGAACAGCATAGTTTGTTCGCGAAACAATTGGAAATCGAAATTGATGATGAGCTATCTCGCTGGAAAGAAGAATTGACTTTATGTTGTAGAGAAATACATCAAGCACGGATTATTGCTCCGAAACAGCATGCTAATGTGTTGTCTTTCGGAGAATTACTATCGACAATTATTGGCTCAAGATACCTAGAGCATTGCGGGTTTAAAGTTTCAACGTTAGATGCGAGAAAACTACTCACTTCAATTTCGCAGCCAGATGAGTGGCATCATTATACCAGTGCAAGTTGTCACTACGATAGAGATGTTAAACTTTCGAATCAATTAGAAGAACTGTCAAGGACGAGTAGTAGTATTGTTGTTACGCAAGGGTTTATCGCTGCCGATAAAAAAGGTGATACTGTATTACTGGGCAGGGAAGGTTCGGATACCTCTGCTGCGTATCTCGCTGCAATGTACGGAGCGCAAGAATTACAAATATGGACCGATGTGTCCGGTGTATTTTCTACCAATCCCAAAGAAGTCACTGACGCTAAACAAATTAGTCAATTAAGTTATAGACAAGCACATATGATGGCTAAATTTGGCGCAAAGGTCTTACATCCTAAAGTAATAGAACCCGCTGAAAAGAACCAAATATCGGTTTCTGTCCGGTCTACCTGGAAGCCGGAGTTAGCTGGCACTAATATAAGTAATGAAAGCTTACCCATTAATGCAGTCTTGGCGGTTGTAGAAGTGAAAGAGGCCATTATGTTGGTCTTTCAATTCTATGAGCATCGAGTTGGTTGTTGTTTGATCGAGAGTTCTCTTTCTAAGCTAGGGTTTGACACGATTTTACATGAGCAAGTTGGGCATAAATCTTACTTTATCGTTACTTATTCGAATACCGATTTATCATGTCCGGATTTAGACGACCTGCGACAATCGTTGGACGCAGAAATAGATGCGGTTAAATATCATGGAATACTAATCAGCATCATTGGTAGTCGAACCAATGGTCATTGGGCAGACAAAGCACTCAATGTTGTTGGAGAGCATCTCTCGCCAGATCAGTGGCGCGTCTTTCGCGATATTGGAGAGGAAAGGGATAATGACCGGTGTGAACATACCGCAACCATTAATTTTTTTGCCTTTGGAGATAAATCCTTGGAACTAACGAAGCTACTACATCGCCGGCTAGTGAGTGGTTAGTCGTGCCATAATAGAAAGTCGATCTTTAGTTTGATTAATGATTGGTTAATTAATACTATGCTCACTTCGATCGCGTATCGTAGCTAATAATAATTAAAGGATCATTCATGGAATGGCTCAAAATTGCACCACCTCTCGTCGCAGTCATAATAGTGTTGTGGAAAAAAGAAGTCATCCTTGCACTGTTGTTGTCTATTTTTGTTTCAGAGTGGTTGTTGTTTGACGGAGCATTGCTGTCTGCACCTCTATTCGGGGGACTAAATTCTTTAGAGCGAATTACCGAAGTGTTTACAGACGCCGGTAACACTCGAATTTTAATATTTAGTGTGTTGGTTGGTGCTTTATTGGCCTACATGAGAAAATCAGGCGGTGTCACAGGGTTAGTTAATTCGTTGATATCTAAAGGCCTAGCTAAATCGCCGAGGCAGGTATCATTGATGGCAAGTTTGACGGGAGTTGTCGTCTTTATTGAATCAAATTTGAGTGTTTTAACGGCCGGTATTATTTCGCGAGGTCTGTTTGATAAATTCGGACTAAGCAGGGCGAAACTAGCGTATATTATTGATAGTACATCTGCTCCTATTTGTATTTTGATATTACTCAACGCTTGGGGGGCTTATGTTTTAGCTTTATTGTCTAGCTATGATCTTGAACAGTCGTCTGCGGAGATACTTTGGGGAACTATACCTTATAACTTTTACGCCTTGATCACTCTTGCCATCGTTTTCTATTCTGCATATAGCGGTAAGTACTTTGGTCCATTAGCTAGCAGTCCCACGAATAGTGAATTGGCTGAGACCAATCAAGTCACAAAGCCGATTCAAGAAGATGAGACTGATATAGAGAAGAATGGCGCACACGCGAGTTTTATGATTCTTCCAATTTTGGTGATGGTTGTTGGAATGATTGGTTTTATGATCTGGACCGGAAACGGAGATCTAGCGGCAGGAAGCGGCTCTAAATCAGTTTTCTACGCAACGACGCTTGCTTGTCTGGTTGCCTATTTGATGATGTTGTTCAGTGGACGATTTAAACATCATCAACTTGTCAAAATCGGCTTTAGTGGCATGTCTGAAATTTTACCTCTAGTGGCAATCGTGCTTTTATCCTTAGCCCTCGGATCGAGTTTAAAAGAGTTAGGTACAGGAATTTACATTTCACAAATTGTAGGGGATTTCTTGCCACTCTATTTAGTTGCACCAATGATTTTTGTAGTCGGCGGAATTATGTCTTTTTCTACCGGAACATCTTGGGGAACATTCGCAATACTCATTCCAATTGGTGTCCCAATTATTCAGCAAATGGGATTGCCACCGTCATTAATATTAGCCGCCATTCTTGGTGGTGGTGTTTTTGGCGATCACTGTTCTCCGATTTCGGATACAACGGCGGTGTCAGCAATTGCATCAGGATGTGATCTGTTGGAACATGTAAAAACGCAACTACCTTATGCTTTATTTGCGGGCGCAATTACTTTTATTTTATATTTGGTCGTAGGGCTTATCACTCTTTAGAAACCAACTATTTATGCTTATGAAATAGAAAAGTACTTAAGTAGAATACTGTTATGCCAAGACATACCAATGCGATCATAGAGTTAGATAATATCAGGCACAATTACGAATTGTGCGTTTCGCTTGCGCCTGAATCTAACAATATGGCAATCATTAAAGCTGATGCTTATGGTCACGGTTTGATTGATGTAGCTCGATATTTATCATCTCACGTTCCGGCGTTTGGAATTGCGATCATTGATGAAGCGGTCCAACTAAGACAAGAAGGTATCACCAATGACTTACTGGTTCTTCAAGGGTGTAATCGTAAAGAAGACATCCTTCAAGCGAGTTTGCAGAACATTTGGTTAACTATCCATTCTTTGGAACAGCTCTATTTAGTGTTGAAAACAAGTCTACCAAATAAAATAAAAATATGGTTAAAGTTGGATACGGGAATGCATAGGCTCGGTCTAAACCAACAACAATTTAATCAAGCGCTAAGTCTTGTTAAAGATTCAACCAATATTGATAAAAACTTCGTTATTTCTTCGCATTTTTCTTGTGCAGCAGAGTTACACCATTCAGAAACAAGGCGGCAGTTTAAACAGTTTAAATTGATGATTGAAGAGTCCGGCTTTGAGGGCGAGCTTATTCGAAGCCATTCAAATTCATCTGCTATTGTTGGTTTTCCTGAGGCCAATATGGAGTGGAATCGGCCTGGAATCATGCTATTTGGTTTACCTCTATTCGATCAACCTCATGACTCAGATCTAAGACTAAGACCGGCAATGACTTTTGAGTCTGAAGTGACCGCAATTAGAGACGTCGAGGCCGGAGAGTACGCTGGCTATGGGCAAAACTGGGTGGCGGATAAGAAAACTAAAATAGCGACGGTTGCTGTGGGCTATGCAGATGGTTATCCGCGACACGCTAAGAGTGGAACGCCTGTACTAATTCGAAACCAAAGAGCTTATTTGATTGGAACGGTTTCTATGGATTTAATTACGGTTGATATTACTGGTATCGATAATGTGAAAATCGGCGAACGGGTTGAACTTTGGGGTAACGAATTAAGTGCTAATGAAATAGCAAAATTTGCAGGTACCATCGGATATGATTTGCTGTCGGGTTTAAGCCCTCGTGTACCACGGATATATCGTAATTAAATCTTTATCGACTCTATTCGATTATTTACAACAAAAGGGCGCTTGTGACTAACTCCAATTGTTCAACTCGGCATCCTAAAATAAATTTGAACGCTGGAAACGCGATCGGAAACGTATCTCTTTCCTTGATTCTAATAGCCTTCGCTGCAATCTTGATGATGAGTATTGTGCCTGTTTTAATTAAGTCAATTCAGGTCAATGAAATTACCATAGGGCTAGTAAGACTTGCGATAGCGACATTCGGAATCGGTGGCTATTTGCTCATTTCGCGTACGCCTCTAAAGATTTCTCGAGAACAATTAACTTGGTTGTTGTTGCTCGGGGTCGTTTTTGCGGTTCACTGGTATTTGTATTTTTTAAGTATTCGGTTGACGGATGCATCACTTGCGGCCATAGGCGTTTCTACCTTTGGTATTCACTTATTGCTGCTTTCTGTATTTATAAAAAAAGAAAAGCTCAGTCTTATTGATTTTATCGCCGTGGGAATATGTTTAGTTGGAATATTACTCGCGTCACCTTCAGCAAGTCTGACAGAGCAAAAACTTCAAGGTTTCTATGTTTCCATCGGTAGTGGATTACTTTATGCCTGCCTCCCTTTGATTAATCAAAAAATATCATCAATTCCTACTAATATACGCGCATTTGGACAATTTGGATTTGCGTTACTCTGTTTTTCCTTTTTTATTCCTATAGCAGATTTTGAACTTAGCGGTGAGTCTTGGAAGGGGCTTTGGGTACTTGGAATCGTGAGCACACTGTTCGCTCATACCTTATGGATCAAAGCGAGCACTGAGCTGTCGTCGAATATTACAGCGGTTATCTATTATGGGTATGTGCCTATCAGTTTATTATTGAGTTATTTTTTCCTTGGTGAACCATTAACGTCGAATAAACTGTTAGGCGCAGCATTGATCATTGGTGCCAACATCATAGTTATTTTATTCCATAACAAAAGAAACAAGCATTGATTCTTTGTTCGAATTAGATGTTTAGTGACTAATTAACTTTGGTGGCCAATGTGTCGTGATGTGAAACAATCAACTCTCGCAAATAGAGGCCTATATCGTCCCTCGATTTAAA
The DNA here is from genome assembly GCA_019090895.1 of Kangiellaceae bacterium. Taxonomy (GTDB): domain Bacteria; phylum Pseudomonadota; class Gammaproteobacteria; order Enterobacterales; family Kangiellaceae. The sequence continues at coordinate 29,316 of JAHRVB010000181.1, read as the reverse complement.
ACCAGCTTTGAGTGCCGCCTTTGAAAATACTTCGCTGGCTAAGTCAGGCATCGAAGCAAATGCTGGCATGTCGGTATAATATCCAATGGTAAAACTGTCAACATCACTGCCAAAAAGTGTTTCGAAAATGATATTGGGTGCTCTTTGGGTCAAAGTCAGGTAGTCATTTTCCATTGCCCGTTGTTTCAACAATTCCTGAGTTTTCCCATTTTTAGCATGGAACATTTCTATATGAAACAAGTCACTTTTTGATTCTAAGTTTGTCAGTGAGTGCCAGTCTGTATTGGATTGAGCCAAAAAGGTGTGTTGAAAGTCGACAATTGCGCCAAAATCCCGATGCGTAAGGGGGGAGTCTCCGGCGGGCTCAAGCAAAAGTATATCCCAATGGTCGCCTTGGCTGTGGCGCATTATCGAAACACGATCTTGCTGGATCGATTTGTATTGCTTAGTACTATCGATGAGTTGGGATAGGCCTCCAGGTGTCGCTCTTAACAACGTAATTCGATAGTTTTCGCTTGCGAATGCCGAATGATTCGAAATTATAAGTAAACAAAGAAGTAATAATTTAGCCAAGATATATGCTCCAAGTTAGTATTTAAATCGCTCTTCTCCATGAATCAATCCTTTGTTCGGAATAGCGTTGATTATTATAGAATTTGGGATGTAAAGCCTACATGGTTTGTAAATAGAATGGAATTCTAATATCCTATTTGTTTTCCATATCAATCCTAGCTAGTTTTGGGGTTATAAATAGGTGTAAGAGTTGAAACAACTAGCGTGTAATGAATGCGACCTACTTATAAAAATTCCTGAATTAGTGCATGGCTACAAAGCGATTTGCCCACGCTGTGACTTCGTAATTACTCGATTTCGGGAGCGATTTAGAACTAAACTCTTAGCACTTTCTTTCAGTTCCTTAGTGTTCTTGGCATTGACTTTGATGTTCCCTTTTTTGATTTTTACCGCACAAGGACGAGAAAGAACGGTTTATTTCTTACAAAGTCTAAAAGGTATGGGGGAAGACACGTATTTTATAGTTGTGTTATTTATGATCATAACCACCATAGTCGTTCCGGTCGCTCTAATGGTAGGAATCAGTTTCGTTGTTGTGTCATCTCGATTATCGATTGGATTACCCACTAGTCGTCGTATATTGAAGTTGATATTCCAATTGCAAGCTTGGAATATGGCGGAAATCTTTTTATTAGGTATTCTCGTTAGCATGGTAAAAATAGCATCACTTGCAAGTGTAGAATTTGGTTGGTCATTTGTTGCGTTCGTTTTGTACATTGCTACTATGGCCGCTATGAGGATCTATATGGATAAATACCAACTGTGGCGCATTGTTAGTCCGACAAGGGAAGCAAGGTAGTATGGAATCGCGCAATTATATAACAGCTTGCAGCAAGGATTTGAAGGCCTGTTCTACCTGCTTGCATTTATGTAAAACAAAACAATTTCATTGTCATATTTGTGGTTCAAAAATCGATTCTAATAATCGTCACGGTATTCAGACAACCATCGCATTATTAATCACAGCATTAGTGTTATACATTCCTTCCAATTTGTATCCTATTATGTACACGACTTATCTGGGAGAAACATCGTCAAACACTATTCTGGGTGGTGTCATTACACTTTGGGAGCATGGTTCATACCCGATTGCTGTGGTTATTTTCGTCGCAAGCGTATTAGTACCAGTGGTAAAAATTATCGCGCTAGGTTGGCTGAGTTATTCGGTACACACCAAGAGAATTTTGTATTTTAAGAATAATCACCGAATGTTTCGATTAACCGAGTTTATCGGTCGTTGGTCAATGGTAGACATTTTTGTTGTGGCAATTCTAGTCGCGTTAATACAAATGGGAAATGTTATGAGAATTATGCCTGGAGAAGCTTCTATTGCGTTTGCGGCGATGGTTGTTACTACAATGCTCGCAGCTCATTATTTCGACCCAAGGTTAATTTGGGAAAAACTCGACCAATCTGAGGAGCCGAGAGTTTATGAGTAATTCTAGCCAATCTGGAAATGAAAATACAAATGATGAAAGCTCTCACACGGCAAAAGTTGAGCCCGTTCAGCGGATTTCTAAAGTTTGGTTTATCCCAATTGTGGCACTGTTTATTGGCTCTTGGATGGTTTATCAAACATGGGCTAATCAAGGTCCGTTAATTACTATCTATTTCGAAACTGCGGAAGGTATTGAAATAGATATTACTAAGGTGAAGTTACGAGATATTCCGATCGGTAAGGTTGTTGACCTCAATTTAAACGAACGGCTAGATGGTATTCAAATTACTGCCAGACTTGATAAGCATACCGACGAACTATTGAGAATTGATACTGAATTCTGGGTTGTGAAGCCTCGAATTGGTAATGGTGGAGTATCTGGTTTATCGACTTTATTATCGGGAGCTTACATAGAGATTTCACCTGGAGTTGATGAGGAAACCAAACTCGATTTTGTTGGATTAGAAAGTCCACCGGTTACACCATTGGGAACCCCAGGATTGCACATTACCCTAGATAGTGACGGTCAGTCGGGACTAAATATTGGGGACCCGATAGTATTCAGAGGTATACCAGTGGGGCGTGTTGAGTATGTGCATTTCAATGTTGAAGAAAGGCGGGTCTATTACAATGCTTTTATTGAGCGCCCCTACGATAAGTTGGTGACGACTAATACTCGTTTCTGGAAAATCAATGGCATCGAAATTGATTTGTCTGCAGATGGATTACAAGTTCATACCGGTACCTTTGAAACGTTCATGGGGGGAGGGGTGGCTTTTGATGTGCCCGACAATTTACCGAAAGGGGAAGTCGTTTCTAAACGTGCGTATTACACTATTTATGAAGATAAGAAAGAAGTGCTGTACAACCAATTTAAGCACGCGCAAGAGTTTGTTTTATTATTCGGTCAATCCATTAGAGGTTTGAAACCGGGTGCACCGGTGGAATACAAAGGCGTGAGAATTGGAACCGTCGCCAGAACTGATATTGATTATCAGGAGATGGGGAATCTATTAGAAAAAAATACTCGAATTCCTGTGCTCATCCGAATAGAGCCCGCTCGTCTCGGTATGGAAGACTTGCCTGAGCAAAAAGAACAAGTCGAATCGCTCGTTAATGAAATGATTACGTCGGGATTACATGGGTTCATTAGCTCTGGTAATTTACTGACCGGTAGCAAATTCATCGAAATACAATACGTTTCTAATACTCGCACGAGCAAACAATTTTTCGAAGGATATAGAGTGATACCCACCGCGACGAGTGAAATCGATAACTTGTTAGAAAAACTCGATAGTATCTTCGCTACAATCGACAAGCTACCGCTTGATACGCTAGTTGGAAATGCGACGACGGCATTGAGTGAAATGAAAATTGCTATGGTCGATTTTAGTGCTGCCTCGTCACAGGTAGACCAATTGTTAGCGGATTCAGCTGGCAAGCAACTGATCGCTAATGTTAATGAAACGCTTTTGAGTATCGAAACCTTAGCCAATGATTTTTCAAAAGGTTCGCAAACACATATCGATATTCAAAACATGTTAAGGTCTCTTGAATCGATGTTGAAAGAATTAAGCCCTGTGCTATCGCAGTTAAATCATCAACCAAATAGCTTAATTTTTGGCGGAAAACAAGAACAAGATATTCTGCCTTTAGGAGTAAATTAATGAAAACTCAAATTCTCAGTTTACTGGTCGCCTGCGCTGTTTTGGGGTGTAGTTCGCAACCGAGCCAAACTCACTTTTATACACTCAATGATTCTAATTCTATCACTAAGAATGAAAAGTTAGATATCACCAAACCCTTGTTGCTAATTGAACCTATTTCTTTATCTGGATATTTGCGACAAAATGGCATTATAGTACAAAAGTCTCAGTTTGAAATCAGTGTTTCAAATACTCACCGATGGGCGGAAAGATTGGAAACTGAAATAGCACGGTCGATTCAGTCGTCCTTATTGAAAAATACAGATGTGTACCGAATCGAAATCGAAGCGAATCATAGAAGTAAGATTCCGGACTTAGTTTTAAAATTAGAAATAAATCAATTTGAGATAGACAACACTCACCGAAGGGCAACTGTTGCTGGACATTATTGGTTATATGATAGAGATGGAATCCTCAAAAGTTCACGTCGATTCTCTAACCATGAGAACTTAACTAAGAATGGTTTTGAACACGCTGTTTCAAAACTAAAAGAGGTTGTAATTCAACTGACGAGTCAAATATTAGTCGATACGACTTCATTATTGCCGATGGACCAAAGCTTGTAAGATCGTTTGGGTACAGTGTCTAATTGTTGGTTAACTCACTGCCCAAGATTAGGATATAAAGGGACAATTTTATATGAACAGCGGCGCGCACCTTCCACAATATGTTCTTCTCGACTTACTGTCGCTACTTCTTTTAACAAATCTCTGAATAGAGCCAATTCTGACCGACAGAAACTGAGACATTTGCTAGCTGCTGCACAAATTGGGCAATGGTTTTCCATTAACCAAAAGTTGTCTTCTGAGTACTCAACAGTTGCCATATACCCTTCTTTTGAACGGAGGTCGGCGAGCTTTTCTACTTTTTTCTTTAGTTCTGACAATTGATCTAATGATTTATGATAGTGAGAAGATGAGTCTTTTTCTCTTTGTTCAATCAGACTTTCCAATCCATCCGGTCCGAATATCACTTTAATTGAATCGATTAGTTGCAATGTTAATTCTTGATGCTTATCAGGAAATACGGACTGACTTTCAGTGGTTAGTTGCCAATATCGAGTGGGGCGACCGCGGGGCGCTTTCTTGTCATGGAAGATCACATGTGATTGTTCTTCAAGAATTTGCAAATGTTGGCGTACACCCATTGTTGTTAGCTTTAATTCTTTAGATAAATCTTTGGCTGTCATTTCACCATTTAGTTTTAATAGATTTTGTATCTTCTCAGTCGTTTTCAAATTATTCTCCTGTTGCTTCATTATTACTCATTATCGGATTATGTAAAGATAAAATTTTATATAATAAGAGTATGCAGAGGCGCTTTTTGGAATGAAAGTGAGACTGTAGAGCCGCCAATTCAACGTATCTAGACTAAATCTACATTGATATTGAATAAGGCTTAGATGTTGACTGAAGTTAGTGTTGGAGATATGTTAGAAATTAGTGGGATTTTCTCAAAATCGGATGCACAAACCGGTTTTGAAAATATGTATCCTTGGCCAAAGTCGCAACCCGCTTCACTCAAAAGAATCTGTTGTTCTTTAGTCTCAACACCTTCTGCGATGACCTTTAAGCCTAATTTGTGAGCCATTACGATAATTGCTTCACATAACACCATATCGTTGGAACCTTGATGTAAGTTATTAACAAATGCTTTATCTATTTTTAGAAAATCGATATCAAACTTTTTAAGATAAGCAAGTGATGAATAACCCGTGCCGAAATCATCGAGCGAGATTTGAAATCCTGAATTCCTCAGTCCGCTTAAGTGTGAAGTAATATCGTCATATCCTTCCATTAACATACTTTCAGTGATTTCGAGCGCAATGGAAGATTTGCTTAATTTTTGTTGATCAAGATATTCACTCCAACCAGCGGTCGCTCGTCCTTGAAATTGTACAGCCGATGTATTAACGCTAATTTGAAATTCTGGATGAAGTGATTCTCTCCATAGCTTTGCCTGTTTAGCAGATTGCTTAAAGACAAACTCACCCGCTTCGATGATCATTCGGGTATCCTCCAGAATCGAGACAAACTCGATTGGACTAACGAAACCCCTGGTAGGATGCAACCACCGTATTAGTGCTTCACATTTGGTGACTTGCATACTTTGCAGATCAACAATAGGTTGATAATACACAGTAAACTCTTCTTTTTTTATTGCTTGCCGAAGGTCATTGATCATCGTCATTCGAGCGAGTGCATCATCTCGCATCTGCGGTGAAAAATGATGATGCATGTTTCGCCCTTTTCCTTTTGCGGCATACATTGCTTGGTCAACATTTTTCATTAATTCGACCATTGTTGAAGCATCTTTCGGAAAGGCAGTCATCCCTATGCTCGCAGAGACAAATGCTTGTTGTTTTAATTGGAAGGGTTCTTTTAAACAGTGCAAAATACTCTGTGCTATATGTTCACATTCGGACTGCATAGAAAGTCCGGCGAGAATAACAACGAATTCATCCCCCCCCAAACGAGCGAGGGTATGTTGCTCTTTTATACAGCCTCTAATACGTTTTGAGGCTTCTTTGAGTAGCATATCACCTTGATCATGCCCTAAGGTGTCATTCACCTCTTTGAAGCCATCAAGGTCGATTAATAGCAGCCCGAAACTAATGTTTCTATCGATAGATTGGGTGATATGGGTCTCTAATTTTTCCTGGAAATATCGCCGATTAGGCAGTCCTGTAAGAAAATCGAATTTTGCTTGTTGCCATATTTCCCGTTCTCGAGACTCAAGTTGTCGGTTATGTATGCGTAAGTTTCTTTGTCTATAAAGCAAAAATAGCATAATCACAATGGCACCGGCAGCTAGTTGGTAGAGCTTTTGGTAATCTTCAACAATCTCATACTTTACTGTAAGCCAAGAATTGTTGATGCGTTTGGTTTGAGATTCAGTGAGGGAGGCGATTGCTTTGTTGAAAATGCTCACTAAAAACGGATTAGTTTTGTTTACGCCGATACCCAATTTTATCGTTGTCAATTCGTCAAATTGACCACTGATTTTTAAATTACTATATCCGCCATCTTGAATTGCGGAGCCCGCAATTTGAAGTCCAGTTAAATACCCAAAAATCTTACCAGAATTTACAGCTTCTAATCCCTGTTCAATAGAGCCTAGCTCTTTGAGCTGAATATCGGGATAACGTTTTCTCAAAAGCTCAGCATAAGCATATCCTTCTCGGATAGCCAATTGGTTGTCAATCAAATGTTCTAAATTAGCTGCAAAGAACTTTTCCTGGGTCGTGACGACCACAAACGGAATTTCAACGTAGGATTCTGTGAAGTATAGATATTCCTTTCGGCCAGGTGTTTGTTGGATTAAGGAGATTATATCGCAATCACCACTCTTAGCATTGGAAATCGACTCTTTCCAAGTATCGGTAGGTATCAATCGAATGGGGATACCGATCATTCTTTCAAATAACACCATAAACTCAGCATTAACCCCGACGTGAATGCCGTTTTCAATACTGTCGAGCGGAATCGAATCCGGTCCTACACAGAGTTTTATTGAGTTAATAGATCGCAGGAATTGCTTTTCTCCTAAGCTCAATGAGAGATTTGACGCTGCACTCAGAGTTAGAGGCTGCGACAGATATACCAACATCAAGACAGAAAAAAGTAATTTTAAGCAGTTTTGAAACAACAAGAACAAGGAACGGCGGTATCCAATTATGATCACTATTATCTTAGTCTAGTCTAATGCTAGAGATATTGTATGAAACTAAACAGTAAATATTACAACAAGGTAAAAGTTGGTTAACCGCTCACAAAAATGTTGAAAAGGTAGACCTTACCGATGAGATATTTTTATATGAATTTGAGATGTTCTAGAGTCGACAACGACTCTAGCAATAGACGTTTTTCTATATAATTTTCGATTATCAATTTTTAATGCTTGTAGCCGCTTTCATCTTTGAAATAAAGTGTGATAATTGAGTGAGTAGGACTTGTTGGTCTTGCAAGTTATCCTCAATAATCTTAACGACAGCCGAGCCACTAATCGCACCATCTGCTTTCAGCCGAATAGCCTGTTTTACTTGTTCAGGGCTTGATATGCCAAAGCCGAGCAGGCTCGGAGGAGCCTGGAATATTTTTAGCGATGAAATGATATTCTCAATCGGCATCTCTGCTTTTACTTCAGTTCCAGTAACACCTGCACGGCTAAGTAAATAAGTATAACCGCCACTTAACTCTGCAACTTGAGCCAGCGTCTCGTTATCGGCATTGGGAGTCGCTATAAATATGGGTTGTATACTATTCGCTATCGCACTCTTTATAAATGGCTCGGATTCGATTATGGGGACATCCGCGATCAAAACAGAGTCAACGCCTGAAGCGGCGGCTCGCTGGTAAAATTGATCAATTCCTTTGGCAATCAGTAAGTTGGAGTATAGTAATAACCCGATTGGAATGTCCGGATATTCGCGCCTAATTTGTTGTAAAAGTAAAAAGCTACGTTCTGTGTTTGCTCCCGCTGACAAAGCTCTGATTGATGCTTTCTGAATAACGGGACCATCGGCTATTGGGTCAGAAAAGGCGAATCCGAGTTCGAGCGCATCGGCACCATTATCAACTAGGCACCGGATGATTTCGAGACTACGTTCATAATCTGGGTCATGTAGAGTAACAAAGGGTACAAAAGCACCTTCTGATTTCTCTTTTAGTCTTTCAAATGTTCGAAAATATCGATTTGTCATGTTTGTACCCAATTTGTTCTGTACGAAAATTCTATTCGTTAAATCTAAAAATAAACTAACAATCCTGATTTGTATACGGTGATAGAATTAAGTTAAATTCCTAACGTATTCGAGATCTTTATCGCCTCTACCAGATAAATTCACAACCACCGTCGTTGGTTGTTCTACCGTTTTTGCCAACTCTAGTGCGTAAGCCAGGGCGTGTGATGATTCCAGAGCCGGAATAATACCTTCCGTTCGAGACAATCTACGAAAAGCAGACAGAGCTTGTTCATCGGTGACAGATACATAATTAACTCGTCCAATCTCCTTTAAGTGAGCGTGTTGCGGGCCAACGGCAGGATAGTCTAGTCCCGCTGAAACAGAATAAGATTCTTCGATTTGACCATCAGCATCTTGCATTACAAAGGTGTGAGTCCCATGCAATACCCCTTTGTGACCTTTTGCAATAGTTGCGCCGTGCAGATTGGTATCTAGACCCTTACCTGCTGGTTCCACTCCGATTAGTTGCACACTATCACGTTCAAGAAATTCGTTGAATAGGCCTATGGCATTTGAGCCTCCACCGACACACGCGATCGCAATATCTGGTAGCGCCCCTTCTTTTTCTTTCATTTGTTGGTGGACTTCTTCTCCTATCATTTTTTGAAATTCTCTTACCATAGTCGGGTAGGGGTGAGGTCCAGCCGCTGTTCCTAATAAGTAATGAGCGGACAAATAACTGCCAGACCAATCTCTTAAGGCTTCATTAACGGCGTCTTTTAAGGTACCGCTACCGGCTGAAACTGGGATGACTTCCGCGCCCATTAACTCCATTCTAAAAACGTTAGGTTGCTGACGGGCACAATCTTTTTCACCCATGTATATTTTGCATTTAAGACCGAGTAATGAGCAAGCAATTGCGGTTGCGACTCCATGCTGACCAGCGCCAGTTTCAGCAATTATTTCTTTCTTTCCCATTCGTTTTGCAAGTAATGCTTGACCAAGTACTTGGTTGGTTTTGTGTGCGCCTCCATGAAGTAAGTCTTCTCTCTTTAAATAGAGCTTGACTAATTTATTATCGCAGAAATTTTTGGTCAATGTGAGTGGTGTTGGCCTGCCTGCGTAATCACGCAATAATTCAGAAAATTCTCGTTGAAACGTAGGGTCCTCTTGAGCTTCAATAAAAGCATTCTCTAGTTGCAACAAAGCAGGCACTAAGATTTCTGGAACAAACATGCCTCCGAATTCACCGAAGTAGCGATCCAGTTTTGTTTTAGAATTGTTTTGTTTCATGAGCGTATTTCTCAGTTTATAGGTCTTTGATTCTTGCGTTTTTAAACATGAAGCGTTTGAAATAAAGATTTTATTTTTGCTTCCGACTTAACGCCTGCAGCGCTTTCGACACCTGAATTAACGTCTAGAGCGAAACAATTGGTTTGTATTGCATCTAAAATATTCTCTCGTGAGAGACCACCGGCCAAAATTATTTTATCTTTAGTTGTATCGGGTAGTCGAGCCCAGTCAAAAGTTTTTCCTGAGCCTCCAAAATTGGTTCGGTCGCTAGTATCGAAGACAAAGCGTTCGATTTCTCCGTTTGCTAATAATTCGAAAGATTTTTCATTTTGTTTTATCGGAGAACCGTTGATTGTGTCAGATTCGATTGGAATAGCCTTCCATATTCGAATAGTAGGGAGAGCTTTTTTTAGTTTAGTAATATAGGCTTGATCTTCGCTACCGTGGAGCTGAACAATAGGAAGCGATAGATGCTTTACCACGTTCACAATAGACTCGATCGATTCATTGACGAAGACACCCACAAATTCTAAATCTACACCTTTGATAACAGACTTTGCTTGTTCTAAGCTTACATAGCGTGGCGACTTGGGATGAAAAATCAATCCTCCGTAGGTCGCTCCTGAATCGCTCGCAACTTGCGCTGTAAGGTTCTTAGATAAACCACAAATTTTGGTTTTTCCGAAGATTAAAGATTTACACTGCTGTTCGATATTTTCCTTATCCATAATACTTGAACCAACCAAGAATCCGTCAACCAGTGGGTTTATTTCTCTAACGTCGTGATGAGAGGATATACCCGACTCTGAGATAAATACTCGACCTTCTTTTTGTGAGTCAGATAACGATTCAATCAGTCTTTTAGTGGTATCTAAATCAATCGATAGGTCTTTTAAGTTTCTATTATTTATACCAATGATTTTTGCATTCAACGATAAAGCTCTTTCCATTTCAACTGCGTCGTGCACTTCTGTCAGTACATCCAGACTTAGCTCTTTTGCTTTAGCTGAAAGAAGGCGGTACTGTTCGTCGGTCAGTATCGATAGCATTAATAATATCGCATCAGCACCATAATATCGGGCTTCGAAAACTTGATAAGGATCGACAAAAAAATCTTTACACAAAAGCGGTAGGTGAACCTGTTCTCTGACTTTTTTTAAGTATTCGAAACTTCCTTTAAAATATTTATAATCTGTAAGAATAGAAATAGCGCTGGCATACTTTTTATAGCTGGATATGATTTCAGTTAAATTGAAGTCTTTCCGAATGAGACCTTTTGATGGAGACGCCTTTTTGCATTCAAGAATAAATCCTGCTTTCTCTTTGGAAAGAGCTTCAAAAAGACTTCGCTCAGATCGCACTAGGTTTGATTGAAGCTTCTCAAGGGGAAATAGCGCTTTTCGATGAATGAGTTCTCTGACCTTGTTGCTGGTAATCTTGTCAAGTACATTAGTCATTTTTTTGAACTCCCTAGTTCTTTTGAAAAATGACTAACTTGCAGTAGCCTTTGGAAGGCTTTACCTGACTTGATAATTCCTAAAGCTTGATTTGTGCCGTCAATTAAATCCTCAGCTTTGTGGCTAATCTTTAATAGAGCGCCAGCATTAGCGGCTACCGTATTGGCGATTGATTGTTGTTTATTTGCTTTAACATCTCCCTTTAGCACATCAACGAAGAGTTTTGCATTAAGCTCGGGAGTTCCGCCTCCGATGTCTAATTCTCTTGTTTTTGGTAAGTTAAAATTAGTATGGTCTAAACTGTAGCTGTGTAGCTTTCCTTCAGAAAGCTCTACCACTTGCGTTGGACTGTGCAAGGTAATCTCGTCATAACCATTGCTATGAACAACCATTGCAGCCTTACAACCTGAAATATTTAGCGTTTGTGCGGCTGGGTAGCATAAATTCGGTGAATAGCTTCCCATCAATTGATAAACCGGTGAAGCCGGGTTGATTAAGGGGCCTAGCATATTAAAAATAGTGCGGGTTTTGAGTTGGTTACGGATTGGCATAACGTTGCCAACACCTGGGTGATAGAGGGGCGCAAATAAAAAACAAAAATTGGTTTCATCGAGACATTTTCTTGCGTCAGTAGGTTGCATATCTATTTTTACACCAAGGTTTTCTAAGACGTCAGCAGAACCACATTTCGAAGAAATCGAGCGATTACCATGCTTGACCATTGGCAATCCTAGTTCGGCTAATACAAATGCCACCATGGTTGAAATATTAACGGTATTCATTCCGCTTCCACCGGTGCCACATGAATCTGCCGTCGCATACTCTGTGGCAACGAACGAAATCGCATTTTGTCTAAGCGCTTGTGCTGCACCAGCTATTTCTTCTGGTTGTTCCGACTTCATTTTTAAACTGACTAGTAAACTTGTCATTTCTATTTCTGAAAGTTCACCTTGGATTAACAGTGTAAATATTTCTGCCGCTTCCGACTGAGTTAAATGCTTGTTCTCAAAAAGTTTTTGTTGAATGGAATTCATTGTTTAATCTACTCTTTATGAATTGTGTACGAGTTCAATTTTACTGGCCGCTTGTTAGGCGATTAACCAACTAAGTGCATTCTTTAATAACGTCCCACCATGTGGCGTAAGAATCGATTCCGGATGGAATTGGAACCCAAGTATTTTAAATCTTTGGTGCCTGACAGCCATGACTTCACTGTCTGCTGTGGCCACGACTTCCAATTCTTCGGGTATAGTTACTGCGGCAAGGGAGTGATAGCGAGCGGCTGTGAAGGGGGAGTGTAAATCACCAAATAGGTCTGTATTCCCATTAAACAATAGAACTTCGCAAGCTTTCCCATGAACGATTGACTTGGCCGCGTCGATAGTTCCGCCAAAGCTTTGCACAATCGCTTGATGTCCTAAACAAATCCCAAGTATAGGTATTCTATTTTGGTATTTTTCAATCAACTGCAATGTAACACCTGCTTCATCGGGGCACCCTGGACCCGGTGAAATAACGATAACTTTTCGTTCGCTATTTTGCTCCAATTCAGAACTAATCACATCAAAAGAAACATCGTTGCGAAAAATCTTGATGGATGCGACTAAAGGTTTTAATTGATTGACTAAGTTATAGGTAAATGAATCGAAATTATCGATTAAAATGATTTCAGACAGTGAAGTTTTATTATTCATTCGAATCTCCATTTTGTCGTATTTCTTCATTCGCCATGCTTATTGCTAACAAAACGGCATTCGCTTTGTTACGAGTTTCCTCTGCTTCCAGTTGCGGTACTGAGTCATAAACAATGCCTGCGCCCGCTTGAACATGGGCGACAGAATCTTTGAAATATGCACTTCTTATGACAATGCATGTGTCCATATCACCATCAGTATTGATGTAACCAACGGCGCCGCCATAACTACCTCTTCTCGTTTTCTCGGTTAATCTCACTAATGAAGAGGCTTTTATTTTCGGTGCTCCGGTAAGAGTGCCCATGTTCATGCAGGCTTGGTAGGCATGGAAGCAATCTAGGTCGTTATTAAGTTTACCTTCTACACATGAAACTAAATGCATGACCTGTGAGTAACGATCGATTTCTAGCAATCGGGGAATAAATACACTGCCAGAATCGGATATTCGAGCAATATCATTTCGAGCAAGATCGACCAACATTAGATGTTCTGATATTTCTTTTTGGTCTAGTTTTAGGTCGGTTTCATAGCGCTTATCTAAATCATGATCGATTGAGCCGTCTGGAAACTTACCTCGTTGTCTTGTACCTGCAATCGGATAAAGATCAACTTTACGATCTTTGCTATTAAACTTAAGAGCACTTTCAGGAGAGGCTCCAAAGATCGAGAAATCTTGGTCCTGCATAAAGAACATATAGGGACTTGGGTTGGTTTCTTTCAATTTTTGATAACTTAAAACTTCGTCACTGCACGGTATTGAAAAACTCCGTGATGGTACAACTTGAAAGATATTCCCGGCTACAATTTCTTGTTTTAAATTCGTTACAATCTCGCAATATTGCTGATCGGATAGGTCACACTCAACCTTGTCCAATAAGAGTTTCTGTTTTGAAGTGGGGGGGGCGTTTCGTATCGAATTTGAATGTTTCTTCAACCCGCTGATGGTTTCTTCTGTTTGTTGAATTCGCCTTGATTGTTCGAAATAATGTTTTTGACTTTCATGGCCTGAAAATACATTGGTCACGATACTCGCTCTTTGAAACTGATGGTCAAAAACAACCAAGTCTTCTGCTAAATAAAAAACGAAGTCAGGACAAGTGTTGATACCTTGCTTTACTTTAGGTAAATTTTCAAAGGTGGCAATTAAATCAAATGAAAATAGACCAGCCAAGAAAACAGAGTACTGGTTACCCTGTTCACTTTTGAATGCTCTGTGAATAGTTCTTAAACTATCTATCGGAGTCATTCTTTTTAAACGAGTTTCTTCGTCTTGATTGGTTTGAGTATTCTCAGGGTATTCGATTTTAATGCACCAAGAATCTGGTTCCCTGGTATCGATAGAACGATCGAATACTTCAGCCAAATAGATAAGTGCATTCTTTCCGTTGTGGGAAACAGCGTTGATAGTCACTCGATTTCCTTCACAGACTATTCTTAGCGCGGCTTTGTTGAGTAGAATACTCTTAAGTTGTTGCTTGCTGTCTATTTCGCTGGACTCTAATAATATCCGGCCTGAACGGTCGTCTTGTTGCTGAAGCTGCTTAAATAAATCGACAGGGCTAAAGTTACACTCCACCATTTTAGTAAGAGTTTTCACTTTATTACTATTGTTTAAGCTAGGTTTTATTGAAGTCTTACTCACTGAGCTATCACCTTTCCGGCGGCAGATATAAAAGGTAACAGTCCTCTCATCAGGCTTTCAAATCCTTGTTCATCTAAAGATTGAGTACCATCGGAAAGAGCAGTTTGAGGGTCATGATGAACTTCCACAATGATGCCGTCGGCACCACAGGCCGCTGCCGCTCGTGCCATTGGACTAACCAACTCTCTTATGCCCGTGCCATGTGATGGGTCAACGATAACGGGTAGATGACTTTTAGTCTTAATATATGCAACAGCTCCTAAATCCAGCGTGTTTCTAGTGGCTCGCTCAAACGTTCGAATGCCTCGTTCGCAAATAATGATGTTAGTGTTGCCTTCATTGAAAATATATTCAGCGGCCAAAAGAAGCTCCTCGATTGTCGCAGACATGCCTCGTTTTAAAATAACAGGTTTATCGATTTGTCCTATTGCTTTTAGTAATCCGAAATTTTGCATGTTTCGCGCACCAATTTGAAAGGCATCAACATAGCGACTCATCATTTCAACGTGGCATGCATCGGTCACTTCACTGACACAGGGCAAATCGTTTTGGGCTGCGGCCAGTTTCATCAGTTTTAAGCCCTCTTCCTCTAAGCCTTGAAAACTGTAGGGAGAAGTACGGGGTTTAAATGCTCCGCCACGTAATCCCATTCCGCCATATTTTTTGACGATTTTAGCAGACAGATTAATTTGTTGTTTGGTCTCTATGGCACACGGCCCTGCAATGACCGCAAATGTCCCTCCACCTATGGAGCTATTACCAAATTTGACTTGGCTGTCATGGGATTGCATTTCCCTGCTGACTTGTTTATAGCTCGTCAAGATCGGTTTAATACTCTCTACAAATGGGTGCGCACCGAGTTGTAACCCTGCTAATTTCCTCTCATCTCCCAAAGCGCCCAGTACGATTCGTTCAACACCGGGCATATAGAGTGGCTTCAAGCCTGCCCTTTCTATTTTAGAGAGAATTTCGTTAGCTTCTTTATCTGTTGATTGTGGCGTTAATACAATTATCATTCTGCTACCTTTTTCGAATAACTTGCTGTTTTGATCTTGTAATCGGCCGGAGACTGCCAATAAAAAACCCGCTTCGTGCGGGTTTAGCCTGTTTAAGTAAGTTGTTATTTCACTTACCTATTCACACCAACCCACGAGCATTACCTAAGAGGCCTCGCCAAGAAATAACATTGAGTTTTATCAAACAATTGTTCATTCGGTCTTCTCTGCAAAAAGTCAAAAAAAAGCCCGTTAGATTGTTTCTAACGGGCTTTACATCTTTGTTTCGATTAAAACTAGCTATTTTCATCAACTAATTTTTATGCAAACACATGCGCCCGGTCGCTATATCGCCACCAACTGATTGATAAATCGAAACTTGTATCTTTGTTAATCTTGTTCATAGGCCAACTTTATACTTTCGAATTAGGAACTGTCAAGAATCTTTTTTGTATAAGAATCTCGCAAGGTCGCTAATATCGTGGTTATAGAGCTGCCTTCAGCGTTCTGTTTTTTAGTTAATGCGCTTTGTCACTAGTTAGATATTAAAGGACCCCTTCGGTGATAGGGAGAGATAGCAAAACTTGGTTAATTTCGTATTGCGTGTGGTGCTCAGTGAAATTAGGCAAGTTAATCACCAAAAAAAGACCACATATTCTCAATTATTGGCTATATTTAAAGACAGCTATTGGATTGATTTCAACCGAATTTAATGTGTTTTCGCCATTATAGTTTGACTGATTATAGATTCGACAAAAATTTGGTATACATTTTGCCTATATACAACTACACGGTTGTTTTTGGCATTTCTGACAAAAATTTGACTAATAGGAAACTACCGTTGTGAGTCCAGATGAAAAACAACTAGCACAAAACGATGAAGATGCAGTACTTCAGTGGGTAACTTTTCGTTTAGCCAATGAAACTTATGGCATTAATGTCATGCAGGTTCAAGAAGTACTAAGGTACAGTGATATAGCGCCTGTACCCGGAGCGCCAAGTTATGTACTTGGCATTATCAATTTAAGGGGTAACGTCGTTACTGTCATTGATACTTGTCAAAGATTTGGCTTGCCACCCATTGAATTAACGGATAATACAAGAGTCATTGTAATAGAGACCAACCAGCAAGTTATCGGCATTCTAGTTGATGCCGTTGCAGAGGTGGTTTATTTAAAACGCTCTGATATAGATTCCACACCCAATGTGGGTAATGACGAGTCTGCTAAGTTTATTCAGGGTGTTACTCACCGTGAAGGTGAATTACTAATTTTAGTTGATCTTAACAAACTGTTAGGTGAAGACGAGTGGGATGAGTTAGATTTCTTAGACTATTAATAAGTATTGATAGTCTAGCAGTCCTCTTACCCTTTGATAGATAGCCTAAGGGTTAGAGGAGAATTTTGAAATGTCACAGTGGCTATCTGCAAGTGGTCTGAGTAATGGATATTTGCTTATTGTTCTAGGAACTTATTCGATTATTGCCGTTATCGGCTTCTTTTATCTCTTTAAGAAAAATCGTTTTCTCGCTCATCAACTGAGCCAAATTCAAAATGAAATTCGTGCCATTAATAGTGGTAATCTTGGTATGGGGCGAAAACTAAACCGCTTTGCCGAAGATATTGCGAATGTAGAGAGTGGGCAGGGTAGTGCTCATGAACCGGTCGTTGAAGAAAAAACCTACCAACAAGCCGGTTTATTGCTTTCACGCGGTGCAACTATCGAGGAAGTCGTAGAGTGTTGTGGAATGTCACCAGCCGAAGTAGAACTTGTTGCTATAATGAGACATTCTGGGACAGCCGCTTAGAAATGAGACCTGTAAGTCGATAATCAATCAAAAAACGTTTAAAGCAATACTTAAAAGTAGCAGGGTGGCCTTTTGAAAATACAATAGTAGTTATAGTTTGTCACTAAGTCTTACACTCTCCGAGGAACTCGGACTTGACCCTATCTAACAAAATCCGCATCATTGTGCACCACGGTGCAGAAAATACTTCTCTGCTAAAATATCAATGCCATTGTCGAAGCCAATTGCAACTTAGATTACCATCCTGTGAGTCCCTATGAGACCTATCGAAATTACTAACCTAGAAACCGCGCGCAAATTATCGCCACTGTTTTCAGGAATTAAACGTGGCATTGAAAAAGAAAGCTTGAGAATACGACCTGACGGTTACTTATCTCAAGAGAGTCACCCTTATGAATTAGGCTCAACGCTCACCAATCCTTATATTACGACTGACTATTCTGAAGCGCTTCCTGAATTTATCACACAAGCTACCAGCGATAGAGAGAAACCTCTACAACAACTTTACGAAATCCACCAATTCAGTTATCAGTATTTGGGAGACGAAATTTTGTGGTCGGCGAGTATGCCTTGTGTAATGGGAGAAGAAAAAGACATCCCGATAGCACGTTATGGTTCATCCAATAGTGCAAAAATGAAAGAAGTTTATCGGGAAGGGTTAGGACACCGTTACGGACGTTTTATGCAGACAATCGCTGGAGTTCATTATAACTTTTCGCTACCCGACGACTTTTGGAAAGCACTTTATGAGATAGAAAAATCTGAACTGTCTCTACAAGATTTTATTTCAATGAAGTACATGGGAATGATTCGAAATTATCTTCGATATTCTTGGTTGATTCCGTTATTTTACGGCGCATCACCTGCGTTGTGTGAGAGTTTTTTACAAGGCAAGAACATTGACCTTGAAGAACTTGTCCCAGGCACGCGATACGGACATTATGCGACTTCATTAAGAATGAGCGATCTCGGTTATCAGAACAAAGTGCAAAGCAAACTTAATGTCGGTTACAACTGTCTGGAATCCTATATCGAAGCATTGGAAAAAGCGATTCGTACTGAAGATCCTTATTATCGGGATATCGGAGTTAAAAAAGAGGGGGAATATCAGCAATTAAACGCAAATATCCTTCAAATTGAAAATGAGTTTTATGGAAGCATTAGACCTAAGCGAGTTGCAGTATCGGGAGAAAGGCCAACCAAAGCGTTGAAAGAAAATGGAATTGAATACATTGAGGTCCGAGCGCTCGATATTAATCCATTCTCGCCAATAGGACTGGATTCATCGCAGATCGCGTTTTTAGATTCTTTTTTATTATGTAGTTTGTTCGCGAAATCAGAACCGATTAGTGCCAGAGAAATGGGAGAGAATACCGATAACTTTGATAGAGTGGTGCTTAAGGGGCGTCACCCAGACCTGTGTATTACAGTTGAAAATAATTGTGTTCCTTTAGCTGAAATAGCTGATGATATATTGCAGGAAATAATGCCGTTTGCTGAAATGCTTGATCAATCATACTCGTCAACGGAACATTCAACGGTCATTGAGACGCTAAGACTTCAATTGACCAATCTCGATGAGACTTATTCTGGAAGGATTGTCAAAGAAATTGAGGAAAAACGTCAGGGTTTTTTCCCTTATGCAATGGCTCTTTCAGAACAGCACAAAAAAGAGTTTGTTGAAAACCCTTTACCGCAAGACAAACTAAAAGACTATATGAAAGTTGCTGAAAATTCCCACCAGAAAACTATCGATGTTGAAGCGATTGATCAAATTAGTTTTGAAGCGTTTTTAGATAATTATTATAGTTAATCAATATCCTGTAGATGAAGGTTTTCGGATTAAAGTGATTCGGATATCACAAATAAAAAAGGCCACGAATAATGTGGCCTTTTGAATATAATGCCAGGTGATTTACTTAGTGCCCACCTGATTTCTTTTGCGCTATCACGCAATGATCAACTTGCCAACTTCCGCCCATTGAAGCACAAAGTTCTTCAACAGTATGGTCTGTAATCAAACCTTTATCTCTTAAGTACTCTGTTCCTGGTTGTAAGCTATAAATCACCATCGTAAGGCCTACAGCGCTCATCACCACTGTATAGGGAAAAGCCATAATGACCATTTTTACATAGGATAATCGTACCAACGGCGCTATTGCAGAGGTTAAAAGGAATAAGAAAGCTGCTTGACCATTTGGAGTCGCAACACTTGGGATATTTGTACCAGTGTTAATAGCAACCGCCAACATATCGAAGGTTTCCCTTGATATTTTTCCATCAATAACCGCCTGTGCAATCTCATTAATATAGATAGTCGCGACAAATACATTATCACTGATCATCGATAAAACACCGTTGGCAATAAAGAACATGACAACTTGCGTATTTCCCTCCATCGCCAATACTAAATCTGTAATTGGTTTGAAAAGCGACTGGTCTGCTATTACGCCAACGATGGCGAAAAATACAGTTAATAAAGCAGTGAAAGGGAGCGCTTCCTCAAACGCGTGACCGATTTGGTGTTCTTCAGTGATGCCACAAAATGCAGTTGCAAAAATGATAACTGTCAAACCTACTAAGCCAACATCAGCTAAATGAAAACCAAGGGCTATTATCAGCCAAACACCAGTGATAGCTTGAGCAACGAGAGCTGCTTTATCTTTGGTGCTTCTTCGCTCATTTTCGTATTCTGCATGTTCTTCCATCACATGGCGTACTTTTTCGGGTAATATTTGACCGTAGCCAAACCAACCTGTGGTTTCAAGAACTGCTGTCGTCATAAGTCCTGCTACAAGTACCGGGATAGTGATGGGAGCCATACGCAGGAAGAATTCGCCAAACTCCCAACTTGCTTTCCCTGCTATGAGTAGGTTTTGCGGCTCGCCAACAAGCGTACAAACACCGCCGAGAGCGGTACCAACCGCGGCATGCATTATAAGACTTCTTAAGAATGAACGAAATGCATTTAAATCTTCTCGGTGTAATTCGTTGACTTCTTCATCGGTACCGTGATCGTGCTCACAGGTGAATTTTTTTCCAGATGCTACTTTATGATAAATTCCGTAAAATCCTACTGCGACGGCGATGACTACTGCTGTAACAGTCAATGCGTCTAAGAACGCGGACAAGAATGCAGCAACAAAACAGAACATTAATGAAAGTAAAACTTTTGAACGCACTCCCAGCAATAGTTTAGTAAATATGAAAAGTAACAGGTTTTTCATAAAATATATGCCCGCGACCATAAAAATTAATAGCAGAATGACATCAAGCGCGTTAACGATTTCATGCATGACCGTATCTGGGGATGTTAGACCAGTGAATACAGCTTCAATTGCCAAAAGTCCACCAGGTAACAATGGATAGCATTTTAATGCCATCGCTAAGGTAAAGATGAATTCCAATATGAGTATCCAACCCGCAATTGCAGGGCCAAGTACGTACAAAAATATCGGATTTAATACCAGGAACGCGACAATAGTGGTTTTGTACCAATCAGGCGCATTTCCTAGAAAGTTGTCGAGAAAGGATTGAGTAAGGCTTCGATTCATAATGATTCCTTATGGATAGGTTTCAAGTGTGTTAATTTGGGATTGTTCATGAACATCGCTTTTATTAGTTTTAAATAGTTGAACTTACAGGAAATTCTAGTCTTAAAAAGGTCATTTGCCAAACGCTTTAGGTTAATAGAGGTTGGAATAAACAACATTTTTGTTATGACTCATGGAAGTTTGATTGAAAATAGTACTAAATCTCAGTTAGCCATGGTCAAAGGTTATATTGAAATTAGACATATCTGACCAGTAGTCTGTTATAATTTACTCTAATTGTGTATCAAAAGACAAACATAATAACGCTTAATAAGGTGTTTTAGTCCCAAAAATAAACACTGAACGTCAAACACAAAAGGATAACAATGGCCAATTTAATCACAGCCCGCAGTCCTGCTGCTTTCGCTGAAGAATATATTGTAGATTCAATTTGGAATGGGAAGTTTGCTCCCGGGACCATTTTGCCAGCAGAGAGAGAACTTTCTGAACTTATAGGCGTCACCAGAACAACACTGAGGGAAGTACTTCAACGATTAGCTCGCGATGGTTGGTTAACTATTCAGCATGGCAAGCCTACCAAGGTTAATGACATTTGGGAAACGGGTGGGCTCCATATATTAGATACTATAACTCGTTTAGACGATGATGGTTCATTGGCGTTAGCGGATAAACTGTTAGATGCCCGAACTCAAATTGGGGGCATTTTCTTCCGTTTAGCGATGAAAGAGAACCCTACAAAAATGAGCGATATTTTTAAGAAAGTTTCCGATATCGATAATACTGCCCAGGCTTATATTGATTACGATTGGTATGCTCAACATCAATGCGCTTTTCTTTCCGGTAATCCTGTCTATTTATTAATGCTAAATGGGTTTAAGAGTATTTACTATCGATTAGGCTCTTTTTATTTTGGTCATCAACAAACACGTGATTTGGCCCTGGCTCACTATAAAAATCTTAGCGAAATAGCCGCTACACAAGACGTTGATAAATTGAACGAGGCGATTTGGAGTTATGGTCGTAAGAGTGGTGAGCTTTGGTTGAGCGTACGACAGAACTTGAAGTCTCTAAAAGATATAGATTAAATACGCTTACAAATTAATCCTATGTTATAGCCTAAGCATAAATACAATTCGCTAGTGCTAAGTTACAATATCCCGTAAAATCGGGTCCCTATTAGTCGGCTCGCCTTTTTATCCTGCCAAACAGCGTGGATAGAATCGAGCCGAAATCATATTCAAAACTCAGGAATGTACGTGCCATTTAGGGCATTAGAGGTGGAAATTGGAATTTTTATCAGAATACGGTATTTTTTTAGCAAAATCAGTCACCATCGTGATTGCGATAATCGCTGTAATTGGCGCGCTAGCTAGTCTGGGTAGTAAAAACAAAAAACAAGCTGAAGGTCACATTGAGATCAATAATATTTCAGAAGAACTAGAGTTTGTTAAAGAAGGGATGCTGGAGGAACTTCTAACGGAAGACGAATTTAAATTACTTCAAAAAGATCGTAAAAAAGAAGAAAAAGCGAAAGCAAAAGAAGAAAAGAAACGATTAAAAGAAGAGAAAAGAAACAAGCAATCCAAAAGTGGAAAAGTTTCAGTAGAGTCGAATGAGTCTCAATCTTCAGAACCCATTAGCGATAGTGATCAATCTAACTCGCTTTCTGAATCTAATGAAGAAGAAAAAGAGACTGCGGGTCGATTATTTGTAATTAACTTTGATGGCGATGTTGAAGCGTCAGCCGTCGAGAATCTTAGAGAAGAAATTACTGCAATTGTTTCAGCGGCATCCTCAGAAGATCGTGTTCTAGTAAAACTAGAAAGTCCTGGTGGAATGGTACACGCTTATGGGTTAGCGTCTTCTCAATTAACTCGAATCAAAGCAGCGAATCTTTCTCTGACCATTGCGGTTGACCAAGTTGCTGCATCGGGAGGGTATATGATGGCTTGCGTGGCCGACCATATCATTGCCGCTCCTTTTGCCATCGTTGGCTCAATTGGTGTGGTGGCGGAAATACCTAATTTTCACCGTTTACTAAAACATAATAAAGTCGATTATGAACAACATACAGCCGGCGAATTTAAAAGAACACTCACCATGTTCTCTGAAAACACAGACACTGCGCGGGCAAAATTCAAGCAAGAGCTTGAAGAGACTCATGACTTATTCAAACAATTTATTATTGATAATCGACCATCTCTAGACATTGATAAAGTAGCAACAGGAGAGCATTGGTACGGTACTCAAGCTTTAGATTTAGGCTTGATAGATGGTATTCAAACTAGTGATGATTTTATCGTTGAAGCGGCCAAAAATAGCAAGGTGTTCGAAGTAACTTATCAAGTTAAAAAACCTCTTTCAGAACGTTTATCATTTTCAGTTCAGTCAGCGATCGAAAAAGGTATGCAATCGGTTATGCAAAAGTCGCTTGAATCTCGGATATTTAAATAGCGATAACGCGATATGGAGGCGGAATTTTGGCTAGAAAAATGGGAGTCGAACGAGATTGGCTTTCATTTGAGTTCTGTCCATCCGCTGCTAAAAAAATTCAATCAAATAGCCTTTGGCGAACCTTCTACAGTCTTCGTTCCACTCTGTGGTAAATCTAAAGACCTAGCCTATCTGCATTCTCTTGGTAATCGAGTGATTGGTAATGAACTAAGTGATGTTGCAGTTAAATCCTTTTTCACAGAAGAATTTAATCTCGCTGAGATAACGCTGGAATCAACACTCAATACCAATGCAAAACAATTCGAATATTCTGGAATAAAAATTCTGACAGGCGATTTTTTTGAGCTTCAGGAAATAGATATCGAGTCGTGCAGTTCCATTTATGATAGAGCTGCATTAATAGCATTACCGAAATCGACTAGAATGAAATATGTCGAGAAAATAAGGTCATTATTTAGTCACGCTCGATTGTTACTCATTACTTTAGAGTACGACCAGAATCTTATGTCAGGTCCACCGTTCTCGGTTGATAAAGGTGAAATTGAATCGTTGTTTTCGTTTGCTCATATTAATCCGGTTTATCGAAAAAATATCATTGATAAAGAGCCCAAATTTATGAAGCGAGGATTAGTCGATTTTTTTGAATCGGCCTATATTATCAATTGGTAACCTTGTCATTTTAAGTCTGTTTGATATGAAATGGATCATTAATTAATTATTTGAGGAGTTTTATGTTTAGTCGATTCTCTCCGTTTGGGTCTTTCTTCTTTGCTCTTTCGCTGATGTCCATCAGCTCAATGGTTTTGTGTGAAATCTCGCTTCCTCAAGGTATCAGCAATAATGCCGTCGCAAAAGCTAATGTAAACGGAGAAACGATTCTATTTAGTTTTAGCGGCTTAACTTCAGGAAAGACCTACAAAGATGTTGTGAGTACGGTTTATTCAGTCAATCTCGCAACCGGCAAAGTGAATAGTTTACCTGGTCTTCCAGATGGAGTTGGACGACTGGCGAGTGTTGCCGCTACTGTTAATGAGCAAATTTATTTGTTTGGCGGATATTCTGTTGCTGCGGACCATTCGGAGGTTTCTACCCCGGAAGTTTATCGATTTAATCCCCTCAACAATAGCTATCAGTTGGTCTCTAGTATGCCGATCCCAGTCGATGATAGCGTCGCACTGGTTTATATGAATCGATATGTCTATCTCGTTAGCGGATGGCACAATACCGATAATGTGAGTCTAGTGCAGGTTTATGACAGCAAAGACAATGTGTGGTTTGAGGCGACACCTTTTCCCGGTGCGCCAGTATTCGGGCACGCCGCAGGTATCGTCGATAACCAATTCATCGTGGCAGATGGTGTAAAGGTTAATGGGCGTGTTAATGGAAAAAATCAATATGGACCGTCAGATGAAAATTGGCTGGCGGTCATTGATAGAAAAGACCCTAAGATAATTCATTGGGAAAAAATCCCAAAACACCCTTTTATACCTTTGTATAGGATGGCAGCGACTGGGGTCGATTCAAGAGTTAAAATCGTTTTTGCCGGTGGCAGTGATAATCCGTATAATTTTAATGGCATCGGTTACGATGGTAATCCAAGTCGGCCATCTGGAGAGGTGTTTGCTTTTGACTTGGAAAAACATCAATGGGAAAAGCTAAACTCTTTAAGCAAAAAGACTATGGATCACCGTGGCTTACTAGACGTTAACGGAACACTCTACACTCTAGGCGGCATGGGAGAAAAGCAACAAGTTTTAACCGGTATTCAAATGATATCGATGGATTAACTTAACACAGTATTTGCTCAAATTTAGTAAAAACAGTCTCTTTAAAGATAATATTTGAACAGATAATAAGGAACTTTAATGGCACAAACTCTTCCATACGGCAGTTGGTCTTCGACATTAACAGCCGAAAAATTAGCTGATAAAGGGATTCGCTACGGTCATATGATGGCCGATAATGGATACGTATATTGGCTGGAATCTCGCGCAAAGGAACAGGGAAGGGGGGTTATTGTTAAAAGTAATTCCAAAGGTAATCGAGTCGATTTACTTCCCGCAACGGTTAGCGTCAGGACAAAAGTTCATGAATACGGTAGTGGCGATTTTATTGCTTTTAATAGCTCAGTCTATTTCAGCGACGCTGACAACCAGTGCGTTTACCATTTTGATGGGGAATTAAGCCAGCTGACGAGTGTCGGTATTAATTGTGAATATCGTTATGCAGATTATACCATCACACCCAATCAGCAATTTTTAATATGTGTTAGGGAAACACACGAAAATAATCAGGTTGTTAATGAGTTAATAGCGATCGATTTATTCCAGAAATACACCTCAAATGGAAATTCGCATATCCGAGTTTTGCACACTGGCTTTGATTTTTATAGCGCGCCTCGACTAACAAAGAATGCTCACCGACTTAGTTGGACCTGTTGGAATCATCCTGATATGCCTTGGGACGCATCGGAACTTTGGGTGGCAGACTTCCACCGTGATGGTTCGTTAGACGCAGCGCACCGAATTACTGGTGGAAATCCGGCTAATATCTTGCGAGAAGAGAAAGGATTTGCCGAACAGCAGCGTTCGGTTTCACAACCGCTCTGGAGTGAAGATGGAGTATTACATTTTATTTCTGATGCCAGCGGTTGGACAAATCTGTATTCCTGCCGAGATGGACTGCTAAATGCATTGGCTCCAATCGACCGAGAGTTTGGCATCCCCCAGTGGGTTCTGGGAACATCGACATATGTTTTGCACGGTCATCATGTCATCGCGGCTTATTTTCAGAACGGCCAGCAACAACTTTGTCGTATTGATGTGAATACAGGTCAAACCGAACAACTCGTTTTGCCTTTTCGTGATTTTGGCGAGCATATGCTTTCGGACGGACAATACTTATATTTTAGGGCGTCCGGCCCGGCAATTCCCGAAGCAATATACGCTTATGATTTAGAGGACGATACTTATCAACAATTAAGTCTAGCTTCTGAATTTCCGATCGCGATTGACGAGATCAGCATTCCTCAAACGATAGAATTTGTATCAAAGAATTCTCGAAAATCCCATGCCTTTTACTATCCGCCCAAAAATAGGGCTTTTAGTCCTCCTAAGGGAAATTTACCGCCACTGATTGTGATGAGTCATGGTGGTCCAACTGCCGCAACATCGAATTCACTAGATGCTTCTATTCAATTTTGGACTCATCGGGGCTTTGCTGTCGTTGACGTCAATTATGGAGGCAGTACGGGATTTGGTAAGAAGTACAGGAATTCGTTACTCAGACAATGGGGCGTTGTTGATGTAGAAGACTGTATCGCGGCAGCCGAGTATTTGGTTGAACAAAAGCTTGCAGACGGTAATGCGCTGCTGATTAGAGGTGGAAGCGCTGGTGGATATACAACACTTTGTGCGCTTACTTATTTCGACGTCTTTGCCGCAGGAATGAGCCGTTATGGTGTTGCTGATTTAGAGAGTTTAGCATCTGATAGTCATAAATTTGAATCGCGCTATTTAGATAGTGTTGTTGGTCCTTATCCAAAAGAAAAACAGCTTTATATGGAACGTTCTCCTATTCATTCGACCGACAAGTTATCTTGTCCTATTTTGCTACTTCAAGGGGAAGACGATAAAGTGGTACCGCCTAACCAAGCAGAAATGATGGTCGATGCTCTTAAAGCAAAGAAAATTCCATTTGCTTATCAACTTTATCCTGGTGAGGGGCATGGATTTCGAAAATCGAGTACTATTGTTAGCGCACTCAACTCGGAACTCTATTTCTATCGGACTATCTTACAAATTGAAGATTCCGAAAATATAGATAAAATTGAAATTCAGAATATAGAGAATTCAATGATAAAAAAGAGCACCTACAAAAATGAATAAACGTATCCACGCGCTCATTGAAAGCAATAAAAACTGGGCTAAGCAGTTTGAGACGGACAATCCTGGGATTTTCCAAAAGTTAGCGGTACAGCAAAATCCAGAATACCTATGGATCGGCTGTAGTGATAGTCGGGTGCCTGCCAATACCATTATTGGATTACAACCTGGGGAAGTCTTTGTTCATCGAAACGTCGCTAATTTAGTCAATCACTCTGATTTAAATGTGCTGTCGGTAATTGAATATGCGGTCAAGATTTTGGGTGTGAAGGACATTATATTATGCGGGCATTATGGGTGTGGTGGAGTGAAGGCTGCGCTCGAAAGATCGCAACATGGAATCGTTGATAATTGGTTACGTGTGATCAAAGACACTTATCGGACAAATAGTTCGGCGTTTGACGCACTTAATTTAGAGCAACAAGAATTAGATTTATTATGTGAACTTAATGTTAAAGAGCAAGTAAGAAACATTTGTCACACAACAATCGTTCAAAAGGCTTGGCGCAGTGGGCAAACGTTATCTGTTCATGGTGTTATTTATGGCGTTGAGGATGGATTGTTAAAAGATCTTAATGTGACAACGAGTTCATTGGAGCAAATAGAAAAGATTTATCAACTGCAGGAATAAAGTCTAATTTAGCTTTTTCTAAACACTCATTATCGTGTGCTTATGAGAGAAACTGCCAACCCTGGGCAAATTATAGGCAGATTATACCCAGGGCCGACCTCCATAACACGGTTCAGTCAATATGCTTGATATTAGGCACAAGCAAGTTGAGGCAATTCGGAGAAGGAAACACGCTCCGGTTGTACTAGAGTCGTTGTTTCTTTTACTTCAGCAACTAAATCCATAATATTCTGAAATTTTTCTAAGACAACTCGACCCTGTTCAGTTGTGTCTATCAATTGTTTGCCATTTCTAACAAAAATTTGAATGCCGAGTTCTTCTTCAAGCAATCTTAGTTGACGACTTACACCAGGTTGAGATGTGTATAAGTGTTTTGCTGCTTTTGAAATATTAAGATCGTTATCTGCAATCGCTAAGATAAATCTGATTTGTTGAAGTTTCATATTATTCCCTCACTGAATTTATAAAATTATGATGCTTTGGAATGAACTGTGCGAACAGCTCTTCCCGATGGATCTGCGTTGTCGCTGAAGCTCTCATCCCAC
The DNA here is from genome assembly GCA_019090895.1 of Kangiellaceae bacterium. Classification (GTDB taxonomy): domain Bacteria; phylum Pseudomonadota; class Gammaproteobacteria; order Enterobacterales; family Kangiellaceae. The sequence continues at coordinate 959 of JAHRVB010000181.1, read as the reverse complement.
GCAAGAGCTTCTTTGGTACTGCAAGCGATTGATTTACCCGACGGCACTGTTTTTGCCGCATAATCGCCTGGAAACTTGACGGTAAATAACCGACGGTATAAAAGTCCTTCTTTGGTATCCGGGGTATGTAGTGGAAATTCCGTGCTGGCGTTCATGAATTCTGCATCACTAATCTCTTGCTCTGCATATTCTTTTAATGAATCAATCCAGTTATACCCGACGCCATCTGAGAATTGTTCTTTCTGCCTCCATAAAACTTCCTCCGGAAGATATCCTTCGAATGAAGCCCTTAATATGTGTTTTTCAATTTTTCCGTTTCCGCACATTTTGTCGCTCGGCGAGATATTCATTGCAGCGTCTAAAAACGCTCTATCTAAAAATGGCACTCGAGTTTCTACGCCCCAAGCGGCCATAGCCTTGTTGGCGCGCAAACAATCGAATTGATGGAGGCGGTCTAATTTTCGAACGGTTTCCTGATGAAATTCTTGACTGTCTGGTGCTTTGTGGAAATATAAGTACCCACCAAATATCTCATCGGCACCTTCACCAGAAAGTACCATTTTAATGCCCATCGATTTTATTTTTCGAGCCATCAAGAACATCGGCGTTGAGGCTCTAATAGTAGTGACGTCGTAGGTTTCAAGGTGATAAATGACATCAGCAAGAGCATCTAGGCCCTGTTGAACAGTAAAGTGCACTTCATGATGGATTGTGCCAATCATGTCTGCGACTTTTTTAGCGGCGATTAGATCAGGTGAACCTTTTAGGCCAACGGCAAATGAATGTAGTTGAGGCCACCACGCAGGGCTTTGCTGATCATCTTCAATGCGTTTCGCAGCGTTAAGCTGTGCAATCGCTGATATAAGGGAGGAATCGAGTCCACCAGACAATAAAACACCATAAGGAACATCAGACATCATATGTTTCTTAACCGATGTAATTAATGCCTCACGAATCGC
>JAHRVB010000180.1 GCA_019090895.1 Kangiellaceae bacterium | reverse complement strand
CGCGTTAATTCTTGGCGGAGCGGACGGGACTCGAACCCGCGACCCCCGGCGTGACAGGCCGGTATTCTAACCAGCTGAACTACCGCTCCACGAACTTGTCAGTTTAACCTCGTTGTAGCTTGTTAAACAATTAGCGGCCACAATCAAAATTTAAGGTCAAACTTGGTGGGCGCTACTGGGCTCGAACCAGTGACCCTCGCCTTGTAAGGGCGATGCTCTCCCAACTGAGCTAAGCGCCCAAAATTAACGGAGCGCTAGTTTACCGCGTCTTTAAGCCCTTTTCCAGCCTTAAATCCTGGTACTCTTGCCGCAGGAATTTGAATGGTTGCACCAGTTTGTGGATTGCGACCTTGACGTGCAGCTCTGTCTTTTACAGAGAAAGTTCCAAAACCTACTAATGCAACTGGGTCACCTTTGCGTAAGCTTTCAGTGATAGCGTCAACCATTGAGTCGAGTGCTCGACCTGCAGATGCTTTTGAGATATCAGCGCCAGATGCAATCGCATCGATTAATTCAGATTTATTCACATTGTTCCCCTTAATTCTATTCTTAGGTGTATTTAGAGCACTTTTTTGATATTAGTTCCTTTCATGCTCCATCCGGTTAACTTTATACCAACGTAGGAAATTAACTGTCAAGAAAGAATTTGCTTTAAAGCCAGAAAAACCGCGGCTTTGCTCAATTTTGCATCATCCTGCTCACTTTTGTCTTCAATTTGTCTAAATAATGCTCAATTTCCATTCTTCTAACTTTTAATGGGTTTTTGTTTTAGTTGGTCCCGTTACTTTCGATTTCAATTTGCTTTTTGATTTTTGAGAAGCCCTTTTTTGCTCTAAAAGAGAAGGAGTTGGAATACTAACCAGGGACTTTTCGAGCACTTCATCAATCCATCTAACGGGAAGAATCTCTAAATCTCCAATCACATTATCAGGTATCTCGTCTAAATCTTTAATATTCTTATGAGGGATCAATACGCGTTTTATCCCTCCTCGATGTGCTGCCAGGAGTTTTTCTTTCAAACCACCAATTGGGAGCACCTCACCGCGCAAAGTAATTTCGCCAGTCATTGCCACATCACGCCGTACTGCAATACCCGTTAGAGATGATACGAGCGCAGTACACATGGCGCAACCAGCACTAGGCCCATCTTTGGGTGTCCCCCCTTCTGGCACGTGTATATGGATGTCTTTGGTCTGATAAAAATCGTCATCAATTCCAAGTGATTCCGCCCGACTCCTAACCACCGTTATTGCTGCAGTAATAGACTCTTGCATTACGGTCCCTAGATGTCCCGTAGAGATGGTTTTACCCTTACCGCTAGTTACAACAGATTCAATCGTTAACAACTCACCTCCAACGCTAGTCCACGCGAGTCCAGTGACTTGCCCCACTTGGTCGGTTTCACCAGCGATCCCAAAATCATACTTCTGAACGCCAAGATATTTGTTTAAATTTTTGACATTGACCCGTACAGATAATTTACTTTCGTCTAACATGAGTTGCTTAACAACTTTTCGACAGACTTTGGACAACTCTCGTTCGAGATTTCGAACTCCGGCCTCACGAGTATATAGCCGAATGATGTCAATTACGGTTGATTTAGAGATTTGTACATCTTTATCTTTCAACCCGTTTAAAGATTTTTGTTTGGGTAGTAAGTATCTTTCAGCAATGTTCAGTTTCTCATCTTCTGTATACCCAGAAAGGTTTATAACCTCCATTCTATCGAGCAATGGTGCAGGTATATTCATGGTGTTTGCGGTACAGACGAACATAACTTCTGAAAGGTCATAGTCAACCTCCAGGTAATGATCATTAAATCGGTTGTTTTGTTCTGGGTCTAAAACCTCCAAAAGGGCTGACGCAGGGTCTCCCCTCATATCCATCGCCATTTTGTCAATTTCATCAAGTAATATTAATGGGTTTTTTACTTTGGTTTTATTTAGCTTTTGGATCACTTTACCAGGCATTGAGCCGATATAAGTTCTTCTGTGCCCCCTAATTTCGGCTTCATCACGTACACCTCCGAGAGAGATACGAACGAATTCTCTACCAGTCGCAGCTGCTATTGATTCTCCGAGAGACGTTTTACCTACTCCAGGAGGTCCTACGAGGCATAATACCGGTCCTTTGAGCTTCTTCACACGAGTTTGTACGGCCAAGAATTCTAGAATACGCTCCTTGACTTCATTTAACCCATAATGATCGCTTTCGAGTGTGTCTTGCGCTTTTTGCAAGTTAGAATGCAGCTTGGTTCTTTTTTTCCATGGAAGACCAACTAACCAATCAACATATCCACGGACCACTGTTGCTTCAGCTGACATAGGTGACATCATTTTAAGTTTTTTAAGCTCTGACTGCGCTTTTTCCTTAGCCTCTTTAGGCATTCCACCTTTCAGTATTTTCTGCTCTAAGTCGTCTAGTTCTGATGCGCCATCATCTTCGCCCAGCTCTTTTTGAATCGCCTTAATTTGCTCGTTTAAATAATAATCTCGCTGACTCTTGTCCATTTGGTTCTTAACCCGACCACGGATTTTTTTCTCTACGTGAAGTAGGTCTATTTCAGACTCCATCATAGACATTAAATATTCTAATCGTTGGCCTACATCATTGATGGCGAGTACATTTTGCTTTTGCTCAATTTTGAGCAATACATGGGCAGAAATAATATCCGAAAGTTTTTCTGGGTTGTCAATGGAAGCAATTGTATTGAGCACTTCCTGAGGTATTTTCTTGTTAAGTTTCACATAATTTTCAAACATCGCTTTAATAGTGCGAATAATCACAGCTTCTTCACTACTATTAGCGTGCACTGAAGACAATAAATTGGCACTAGCGACTAGAAATTTTGTGTCCGATCTAAATACATCGATCTGGGCTCGCTCAACACCTTCAACCAGTACTTTCAGATTACCATCTGGCAATTTCAGTAACTGCAATATGTTAGCGACACACCCATATTCATAGACATCCTTCGCTTCTGGGTCGTCTGTATTTGCGTCTTTTTGAGCAACAAGCAAAACTTGATTCCCATTTTCACTCGCATATTGCAATGCGTCTATCGACTTTTCTCTACCTACGAATAAAGGAATCACCATGTGAGGAAAGACCACAACATCTCTTAAAGGTAAGACGGGATAATCTGACTCATTCAAGCTAATCGACATATCATCGCTCATAACACTATCACCCATAATATTGTTCCTAGTTCTTCGAGTCGCTGCAATTAAGAAAGTTAGTTTGCAGACTGTATAGTTAGTAGTTTGACTCGCTCTATAGAATTATAACGAGTCCTTCGCACTAGTATGGGTATTGCAATCGTCTAATTCAAGCTATGACAGGACAATACTTAACTCAACAGGGCAAAAAAAAACCGCGTAATAACGCGGCTTTTTATGAGGTCTAAAATAGACTATTCAGAGGCTACTTTCTTATCCTTACTCTCATAAATCAACAAAGGCTCTGACTCGCCGTCTACGACTGCCGCATCTATCGCTACTTTAGTGACCCCTTCTAGTGAAGGTAAATCATACATCGTATCGAGCAGTACTTTCTCTAAAATAGAGCGAAGTCCACGCGCTCCTGTTTTTCGCTCCATACCTTTCTTCGCGACTGCTTTGAGTGCATCTTCGCGAAACTCTAGTCGAACATCTTCCATTTCAAATAACTTCGCATACTGCTTAGTTAGTGAATTTTTCGGTTCAGTGAGAATTTTGATTAACGACTCTTCATCGAGCTCTTCAAGAGTAGCAACAACAGGTAACCGACCCACAAATTCTGGAATTAACCCATATTTGACTAAATCGTCTGGTTCAATTTCTTTGAAAATCTCACCCAAATTTTTACTGTCATCTTTGCTACGTACTTTAGCTCCAAACCCAATTCCTGATTTCTCAGAACGATCTCGAATGATATTTTCCAATCCAGAAAAAGCGCCACCACAGATAAACAAGATGCTACTGGTATCAACTTGTAAAAATTCTTGTTGTGGATGTTTACGTCCACCTTGAGGCGGTACAGAGGCTACTGTTCCTTCGATTAATTTCAACAAAGCCTGTTGAACACCTTCACCTGAAACATCTCGAGTTATGGAAGGATTGTCTGCTTTGCGTGATATTTTATCGATTTCATCGATGTAAACAATCCCATGTTGTGCTTTTTCAACATCATAGTCACACTTCTGTAAAAGTTTCTGAATGATATTTTCGACATCTTCTCCAACATAGCCCGCTTCAGTTAACGTAGTTGCATCCGCAATTGTGAATGGAACATCAAGCATACGCGCGAGCGTTTCGGCCAGTAACGTCTTTCCGCTACCTGTCGGGCCTACGAGGAGAATATTACTTTTACCAAGTTCGACCGCATCTTTTGATGTATCTTCACCACTACGCAGTCTCTTGTAATGATTATATACCGCTACAGATAAGACTTTTTTCGCTTTGTCTTGACCTATTACGTACTCGTTTAAATGCTGATCTATTTCACGTGGAGTCGGTAACTTATCAGATTTGTCTTGCTGGCTAATTTCTTGAATTTCTTCACGAATAATGTCGTTACAAAGCTCAACACATTCGTCGCATATAAAAACAGAAGGGCCTGCGATCAATTTTCTAACTTCGTGCTGGCTTTTACCACAGAATGAACAATACAGCAGCTTTCCGCTATCATCTCGTCCACCTGTCTTTTTCTTGTCGCTCATCTAACTATCCTATTTCTACTGCGAATATACCTAACAGAAAACCGATTTCTTATTAATAAAATAAATCTGAATGCAAGTTTTCTGTTGATTCCTCTAAGCTTAGACCTATTGAATGCAGTTTGTCGATAATATCTGTCTTCTTTCAGCCGTTTTTGTGAATTTGCTTACATTATACAATTTAGCCCGTTTTAAGATCTGAGATACAATAATAACCGCTTGTTCTGTCACGCATTATATCTTTTATTCCTATAAACATTATGATGGTGTAATTTAATCACGAGTATCAATAACTTTATCAACCAAACCATACTTTGCAGCCTCATCCGCACTCATAAAATTGTCTCGATCAGTGTCTTTTTCAAGGTCTTGGATCTTTCTTCCAGTATGATTGGCTAAAATATCATTCAAATTAGCTCTCATTTTTAATATTTCTTGTGCATGAATCTCAATATCTGACGCTTGCCCTTGATAACCACCGAGAGGTTGGTGAATCATCATACGAGAATTTGGAAGTGCAAATCGTTTACCTGCAGCACCACCAGCGAGTAAAAACGCGCCCATACTTGCCGCTTGTCCAATACACAGAGTGGTCACATCAGGTTTAATAAATTGCATAGTATCGTAGATTGCCATACCAGCGGTAACCGACCCTCCAGGTGAATTGATATACAAAGATATATCTTTATCTGGATTCTCAGATTCTAAAAATAACATTTGAGCCACAATTAAGTTCGCCATATGATCTTCGACTTGACCTACCAAAAAAATGACTCTTTCTTTCAACAGCCGAGAATATATATCGTAAGACCTTTCTCCCTTTGCTGTCTGTTCAACTACCATTGGGACCAATCCCAATGCCATCTCATCCGCTTTCGAATTTATCATTATTTGTAGAATTCCTATTTTTAGACTTTTTGCTTCTGTTTTTTAATTTTTAAAATATGCAGCTTTCGTTAAATCTTCTATTTATAACTAATTTCCAACTCGGTTGTTCAGCAGTACACTTAAATAGGCACAAAAAAACCCAGTTCTGAAACCAGTATAGCTAACATATGGGTAAACTATAGTAATTTCAATACTGGGTTTGTAGATATCTCTAAGTATTCTTAGCGATATCTCAGTCTAACCTTAAATTAGGACTCTTCAGCAGTTTTTCCATCATCCGACTTAGGGTTCATTAACTCGTCAAATGTGCAGGAAGTCTCGTTTACCTTAGCTTTTTCTTGAACTAACTCTATAACCGAGTCTTCTAACACCAGTTGTTCAACTTCATTAAGCCTGTTTTCATCTGACAAGTAATAATTGATCACTTCTTCTGGTTGCTCATAAACAGAAGCCAATTCTTCTAGTTTTGATTTTACTCTATCTTTGTCAGCTGTTATTTTATTTTCTTTTATGATTTCACCAACAATTAGACCCAATTTAACTCGACGAGTCGCCTTTTCTGCAAAAAGCTCGTTTGGTAAATCTGGCAAATTAGCAGCATTAGCACCAAATTGCTGAAGCGCCTGTTGTTTTTGCTGGCCAATTTCTTGTTCTAGCATGGCATTAGGAATGTCAAATTCATGACTATCAACCAAAGCGTCCATTACCTGCTGCTTAACTTTAGTTGTGATGACTTGAGCGAGTTCACGCTCCATGTTTTTACGAATATCAGCTTTCATTGTTGGAATGCTCGCATCTTCAATACCCAACTTTTCAGCCAACTCGCCTAGCTTTAACGCTTCCTTTTTATTGACGGAATGAACAGTGGTTTTAAACACAGCATCTTTCCCAGCAACATCTTTGTTTTGATAGTCTTCTGGGAATGTCACATTAACTTCTAACTCATCACCAGCTTTCGTTCCCTCTAGCTGCTCTTCAAAACCAGGTATCATTTGACTCTGACCTAGCACTAACTCGAAATTGTCGGCTTTACCGCCGTTAAATTCTTCGCCTGCGATTGTGCCTACAAAATCAATAACTACTTGGTCTTCTGTTTTTGCTTTACGTTTCACAGGAACCCAATTAGATTGCTGTTCCTTTAATGTATCTAACATTTTAGTTAAATCTTCATCGCCGACTTCTGCCGTTGATTTTTCAATTTCAATTGAGGAAAAATCTTGAAGTTTAACTTCAGGGTATATATCAAAGGTCGCTATAAATTCCAAATCTGCGCCTTCTTTCATAGAAACAGGTTCTATTTTTGGTGGCCCGGCAGGTTGCAATTTTTCTTGCATAACCGCTTCATAGAATGAACGTTGCATTACGTCGGAGATTACATCTTGCCTTACATGCTCACCAAATCTTTTTTTGATAACATTTAGAGGTATCTTGCCTGGTCTAAAACCATTCATTCTCTGAGTCTTAGCAAGCTCTTTCATCTTTACTAAGGCAACATCGTCAATGTTTTTGGCTTCGACTGCGACGGTCAATTTACGCTCAAGACCTGTAGTGGTTTCAACAGAAACTTGCATTTGTATGCTCCAACTTGGATTTTTACTAATTAAATTTTGGTTCGTTTAGCCGAAAGTAGACACAATTAAGTCTCTACTCCTAACAACACTTCAATAATAAGTCTAAGTAAACTAATATTCTTAGCTCTCAGCCATGTGAAAGTGCTTAACATGTTTATTATAAGATTATACGACTTAAGAAAGGAAGGGATTAGCTGAATAGTGAGCTTTAAGTCGTTTTAAATGGCTAGCAGCAAACTCAGGCAACCACCTACCGGCTTGAGCCAGAAATCAAAAAACAGACATTCAAACATTCGATTGCCTGATAAAGTTACAAATGGTGCGAGAGGAGAGACTCGAACTCTCACGCCGCAAGACACTGGAACCTAAATCCAGCGCGTCTACCAATTCCGCCACTCTCGCACTGTATTGTAACTTTCGCGCTGTTTTTTACAAAAAACAACAAAAAATTTTGGGGTGGACGAAGGGGTTTGAACCCTCGACAACCGGAATCACAATCCGGGACTCTACCAACTGAGCTACGCCCACCATCATACCGTACCAATTAGAAATGTTCTCACAGCTTACTATAAAGTTCAATCAGTGATACCACTAATAATTTAAACTAAAACCGCTTTCGAAATAATTCGATAGGACACCTATGGCGCGCCCGGCAGGATTCGAACCTGCTACCCTCGGCTTAGAAGGCCGATGCTCTATCCAGATGAGCTACGGGCGCATTGCTT
>JAHRVB010000179.1 GCA_019090895.1 Kangiellaceae bacterium | reverse complement strand
GAGAATGTACTTTACAACGGAATCATCAAAAGCTACTAGAAGTAGCGCCTAGCCCTACATTAGATGAAGACACTCGACAGAGTATAATTTCCTCAGCATTAAAGTTAGCTTCGAGGGTGAAATATCAAGGATTAGGGACATTTGAGTTTTTACTTGACGCAAAAAATAATCGTAGTTTTTACTTTATGGAAGCTAATCCTCGGATACAAGTTGAACATACGGTGACTGAAGAAATTACTGGGTTAGACTTAGTTCAATTGCAAGTGCAATTAGCTGAAGGCTGTACCTTAGAGGAGTTAGATTTGGTTCTTCCTCCAAAAAAGAATGGTTATGCCATACAAGTACGTATTAATGCCGAATTAATGTCAGCGAGTGGAAGCGTTAGCCCGACTACAGGCGTATTAACTAATTATCAAACGTCTGCTGGGTTAGGTGTACGTGTCGATGGTTATGGATACCAAAATTATCACGTCACGCCTGCATACGATTCCCTGATTGCTAAATTGATTGTTAGAGGGAATGATTATTTAACGACAATTAATAAAACGCACAGAGCGCTGCGTGAGTTTGTCATTGAAGGAATAGACACCAATAAAACAATACTTTTAAATTTATTGCAACATACGAAAGTAAAAGAAAATAATATAACAACTCGATTTATCGAGCAGCACCTTGCTGATTTATTGAATAAACAATCTCACCCCGAATTATGTTTTAACCCCACCAAAATTGATGGTGTTCGAGATGCTACTAATGAAATAGAAATTCCTAGCGGCTGCGAAGGGGTGTTATCTCCTAGTGTAGGTGTTCTAGTCGAACTATGTGTTAATGAAGGAGACTCGGTATTTGAAGGGCAAACACTAGCCCACCTCGAAGCAATGAAAATGGAGTTTCCTGTCATCGCTCCGTATAGCGGAACAATAGTTACCATTGCCTCAGAGATTAATTTACCGATTGATTGCGAACAGTTGATGTTTGTTATTGCTCTTTCCGAAGTAAACGCAACCGAATCACATTCAGAAGAAGAGTTAGACTTAGATAGCATACGAGACGATTTGTCTGAAGTATTAGAGCGTCATGAGAAACTATATGACCAGGCACGACCTAATGCAGTCCACAAACGTCATAAAATAGGCATGCGTACTGCGCGAGAAAATATAAACGACTTGCTGGATGAAGACAGTTTTAATGAATACGGAGCGATGATAATAGCTGCTCAGCGCAAACGATTTTCTGTCGACGAATTGAAGGAAGTTAGCCCGGCTGACGGTTTAGTTGCTGGAACGGGCAGCATTAATAGTTCTCTGTTTGATCATAATACATCTCGTTGTATTGCGATGGCATATGACTACACCGTATTTGCTGGTACCCAGGGAGTTATGAATCATAAGAAAATGGATAGAATGCTTGGGCTCGCTAAAGAGTGGCGTATCCCTGTTATTTTATTTGCTGAAGGCGGCGGCGGAAGGCCATCAGATACAGACTTCAATGGGATAGCGGGTTTAGATTGCCATACGTTTGTCGCTATGGCTGCACTATCTGGATTGGTACCTACGGTCGGAATTGCTGCCGGTCGTTGCTTTGCAGGAAACGCTGCGTTATTAGGTGTATGCGATGTCATCATCGCGACTGCTTCGGCGTCTATCGGAATGGCTGGTCCGGCAATGATAGAAGGTGGTGGTTTAGGAAAATTCCGTGCCGAGGAAGTCGGGCCGGTTACTATGCAATCGCCTAATGGGGTGATTGATATTTTGGTTGAAAATGAAGCAGAGGCTGTTGCTGTCGCCAAAAAATACTTATCTTATTTTCAGGGAGAAACACCTGACTGGCAAAGTGATGATCAGCGTAAACTAAGACATTATATTCCACAAAATAGGATGCGGATATATAACATCAGAGATGTAATTAACACTATTGCGGATAGCGACTCTGTTTTAGAAATACGTCGTGAGTTTGCTCCCGGTATTATCACTTCATTTGTCAGAATCGAAGGAAAACCTTTTGGTCTGATTGCCAACAATCCAAATTTCTTGGGAGGAGCCATTGACGCCGTTTCCGGCGATAAAATATCTCGTTTCATGCAATTGTGCGATGCCTTTGATATCCCGATTATTTCGCTCTGTGATACACCTGGCTTTATGGTGGGTCCTGAGGCAGAAAAGCAAGCAACGGTCCGTCACATTGCTAGGATCTTTGTTGTCGCGGCAAGTCTAACGGTTCCATTTTTTACAATTGTTTTGCGTAAGGGGTACGGATTAGGTGCTCAAGCTATGGCAGCCGGCAGTATGCATTCTCCAGTATTTACAGCTTCGTGGCCGACAGGTGAGTTTGGAGCCATGGGAATAGAAGGTGCAATCACTTTGGCTTTCACTAAACAACTCGCAGCAGCAAAAAGTAAAACAGAACGAGACGAGATGTTTAAGTTGTTAGTTGATAAAGCTTATGAAAATGGCAAAGCACTGAATATGGCAAGCTATATGGAGATAGATGCAGTGATCGATCCTGTTGATACTAGAAAGTGGGTACTAAGGGGTCTAAGAGCAATGCCAAAACTAAACTTACAATCAGGGAAAAAACGTTCATTTATTGACACTTGGTAGTGTGTGTCTCTCTTTATATATAAATATAGGACTAAGCTCAGGTAATATTTAGTCTGAGTTCGAGACAATTAGCATACTTCGATAAGCGAGTTGAACTTAATGCGTTTGTGAAATTATAGGCTTTATGCCTAAACTAAAAATATTAATCTCGTCGAGAGTCAACCCGAGGCGATAGTAAAATCGTAGCGTAAACAATGAGAAAGATTAAAAAGGAAAGCGCCCACATTCCACCCGAAATAATTATGCTCTGCAGGTAAAATTCAGTCAAGGCTAACGGTAATATTATTCTTATTAAAGCGGCCAAAAATACTAGAGCGAAAGCGAAGCCCATTACCCAATTAACTTTCAATGATCTTCCTGTATGTCCAAGCGACACTCGAGAAGTCATAGCTATTATCATTCCGCCGATAGCACCAATGGTCAAGCTATGTATTGCCGCACTTAAATTTGATATCAGATCAAGAGAATAACTCGCTAAGAGTAGAAATCCAATTGGAATAAATAAATAGGCTAAGTGAAGGGACCACAGCAGAGGATTGCACCAAGTGTACTGTATACCCCAACGAATTGATCTTAGTAAATTGGAAATTGCCGCGAGTATTGCCAAAGATGCGTAGATTAGGTTCGCAAAATTTGTTGTCGATTTAAGTTGGTTTATACCATAAAAAGTAAAAAACACTAGTAATGCAACGGGGAGAATCGATAATACTTCTATCGTTTTAATGGGGGTTGCTTTTTTGCATCCAGCACCGTTGGCAGTGAACATAGGAATAACACGCCCGCCAATGATTACCACCATTAAAGTAAAAAGTAGGATTGCTGTATGGAAACTGTTGATGGCCAGGATTGACTGATTGCCATTAATTGCCCAATGACTAGTAGCGTTGAGTAACGCAAATATCAAGAGGATTGGTACGAACATAATATTTCGCCATTGTTTCACCTTGATTATGGGGTAACTCAGAGCGGCTGCAGATACGAGAATAAACGACAAGTCGATTAAGGTTACTAACGAGTCGCTGATTGCTAAATTAAAGGAAATAACAATACGTCCCAAAATCCATAGGCTTAAGAGACCGAAGAGTGAGGCTGCTGACAAACTTTCAACACCAGTCCATGTACGAACTGCAGTTAGTAAAAATCCCACTACAATGGCTAATCCAAAACCAAATATCATTTCATGGGCATGCCACCAAATGATTCCACCGTAGGGTGACCAAGCGAACGGTGCCGACCAATAATAAATCCACCAGCTGATGGCAAGAATAGAAAATAATCCTCTCGCAAGAAACAACGAGCGAAATGCGATTGAAAAAATGGTACTAAAAGAAGATGCTGGTTGAGGCATAGGCTGATTCCGCAACTGTCATTATTACTCTATTTCGACAGTATTTTATCACTAATTGGCTAAGCCGCAGCCGATTGTGAACAGTTAGTCGACTGAGTATTGGATAGCATTGTGAACGCAATTGTAAATCAGTAGTGATTCGGTTTATTGATCTTGATCGAGTAATGGAGCATTGTTTGTCTAAGAAATCTATACAGCGCTCTATTTTGTGACGCTGAGTTTCCTAACTTGACTCGTGGATAATATATTACCGGTTTTACCGACTGCGGTCACACGCCACAAGAAGCGAGAACCTAATTTCTCCATCATTTCTTGTGTTGGTGTAAATGAAGACTGACCCGGTTTTATCAATGCGGATGCGAGCCTTTTTTTATCGTTTGAGGACTGATAAAACTCAATAGTGTATACCGCTACTTCTTTTGAATCTTGTAATTCGAACCAACTGAATTTTATCGGTTTTTCACTGAAAGTTTGTCCACTATGTGGCAGTAATAACGATATCGGTGGGAGTTTCTTTGACTCTTTTAGCGCCTGTTCGCTGCCAATGAAATATTGTAGAGTTGGCATCGGAAATCCGGCTACGCCTCCCGTTCTAAGAATGCCAATAGTTGTATCGGAATTACCTTCTTTGTCACTGCTTGCTTCAATTCTTAACAATATTCGGTACAACCCATTTTCCAGTGTAGGCAATAGTTTTGGATCGGGCCCTTTGATTACCGTTTGACCATTGGGCGCAACAAATTTTTGGAAACGACTTAATAAACGATATCGCTTTTGCAATAACCTTTCTGTCGGAGGCAAACTTGCTTCGGAGAGTAAGTCGAACCGAGTGGGTTCTGGATCACCAGGCATTACTATTTCCCATCGTCCGCGGAGCAGTCCGGAACCGGTGTAAGTAATATTCGCAGAAAACTTAGGCAGTTCTGATGCCTGCTTAATTCGAGTGATTGCTTTTCGATAGCCATCTCCTTCAAAATCCAAATTAACCTTGGTTAACGCTAGCGGTGTTCTAGCGCCACCGCCAGCCATACGGCAGGTAACCGTGACATAAGTATTGACTCCGTTATTAGTAAATTGACGAATATAGAAAAACTCTGATGATTCTCCTCGTTGTGCCTGTTGATAGGCACGTCGAATGACTGGCGTAGGTATGCTCATAACATCGGTCAAATTTCTAGGTCCCAACCGTGAGGTCTTGTTACTTTTTGTCGGACTATCAGTACCTGGAATTGGTACGATTCCATCGGAAATTCTTGAAAGATCAAACGCTTTAGGAAGATGACCGAGTAATGTTCCGCTGACGCAAGGGTTGGTGCCAACGACTACACCAGTACTCGTAACATCGCCACACCAAAATGCATCAACAGGCACTTCGTTTGTTTCGAGGTTATGAAAAGTAATTAGTACCGTCGAAATTCCATTACTATTGACGTTTACTCCCGTCGGATGTCTTCCTGTGACCGCTGATGCATATTGAGAAATCATCAGAGCGGCAAGAACTCCGCACATTTTTGCAAGTCGCGAATATTTCTTTATGAGAAAAATCGTGCTGAACTTATCGTTAAAAAGTGATGTTAATTTCATTGTTTTAATTCCTCTACAGACTTAGATTTAAGCTCAGTAATGCTGTGGTAGTTCCCTGCGTATTTCTTTGGTCGAATACATTATCGATTAGTTGTGAGTCGTTGTAGTTAACTCTAACGCTAATACTTCCATTCGCGGGCAACCACCATTCGCCTTTGGTTAGGTTCTTTATCAAAGCTAAATCGGCTGTCGTCGCTGTGTTGCGGGATTCGTTGAGAGAATCGTCTTCTTTGCTGAGTCCATAACTGAAGGAAATGGCGAGTCCATCGATTGATTGCCAGTTATAGGACACAGCTACTGAGTCAGCATATTGAATCTTTTTGTTTTCGATATCGTTTTGACGATTCTTGGACAATGAAAATGTCCATGAAGTTGTGTCGTTTTGTTGATAATTAAAGTTCGCAGAATGAAGTAAGTTAGAAAAATCCGCTTGTTCTCGTCCAACCTGGCGATTATCTTGTTTGTTAAAACTAGTTTGTAATGAAAAAGAATTTCTCTCAAGTTGCCAACTTTCGGCAATATCATAGCTATCGGTTACCTGATCTGGAAGATGGCTATTATCGTTAAATCCACTGTTGCTTTGTTCGGGAGAGCTTATCGCAAACTGGTGAGTTTGTTGATAATTAATATCGATGTTTGGTAACCATGTGATCGCTTCTTGATTCTCTTCGTCCATGAGTAAAGAAGGCAAGGGTATACCTACGGAAGCGCTATTAGTTTTTGTTTTAGTGGTGAGTAAACTGACAATATTATCTAAATTATCGCGAGACGATTGAACAGACAAATTGCCTGAAACGTGACCGAACTGATACTGCGCGCCTACTATTTTGTTTTCAATATTGGCTTGAACAAACGCTGTGAGAGTTTGATAAAGTGGTTCCGCACTCGAGTGATTAGCATTTAGGTTTATCGTGGCAATAGGTCCCCATGGTGTAACCCAGTCTTGCACTAGCACATAGCTTAAGTTTAAATTATGAGCGAGGGCTGTTTCAGTATCTAGATTAACCAATTGTTCACCTAAACTTAACGCCAAGTCATCAGGATTAGTGTATTGACTGAGGCCAACGACCAAGTCAGCATTGAGTCTACCTTCAGAATCTGAGGCTATTAATTTTATCCCTAAGCCTTGATTTTTCTCTGCACTGGTAATTTCACCGATACCGAAATCGTTTTGAGAAATGCGTTCTGCGTCTAAGTAGCTGCCTTCTAGCCGGACCGAGATACGATTCTCTGAAAACATATTTACCCCAAAACCAAGACTGTTTACAAATTGTTTGGAATAACCAGAAAAACCAAAAAAGTTGTTATATCCTACTAAATCGCTGCCGCTTAAAATAGCGCCATTAAATGCTAATTGATCTTCATTTTGAAAGTGCCAACTTACCCCTCGACGAGAAAGTCCATCAATTAATAGAGAATTATTCCCATAGCTTGTATGGCCAATCACAATCTGATGGTCACCTTTATTGATACTGATGGAATAATCAGATAAATCTAATTTTGTAGCATTTCTAGATTTGTTGGAAAACTGAATGGCTTGTTCTCGGTTGGATACTGCGAATAAGTTAAAATTTGACTCGATAGTAAGGTCATCGTTTTGATGATGGCTTGATAGTCCAATGCTTGCGGTTAGCTCAGTAAAAGTCGGTTTGTTGGAAGGCGTCGCATCTCCTGTGACTTGCTCATCGAGTTGCGAGTTTATGTTTAATTCGAGCCTTGGAGTCCACGCAGCCTGTTTAAAACCTGCGCTCGATAAAATACTTAAATTAGCTTCTCCAATAGTTATCCATTGGTTATTCCATTTTTGTTTGATAGTTAACAAATGCTCTCCGTGAGGAAGCGGTATTTCAGCCTTCTTAGTCAATCGATTGTTTTGAAACTCGAACAGACTCGAAATATCTGTGTCACCCAAATTAATTCGAAACTCATTAATTCGAGTAATTTGAGGCTTTAAAATAGGGCTTCTCTGTTCACCGTTCGCGGAATCTAATGCTGGATTATTTGATTGTTTAAGCCTGAGGGTAAACGGTTGGTTGTTATCGACCCAACCTTCGATTACTCGTCCTTTTTCGTCAACTACTGACGTTAACTCAAATTGCGAAGACGCTAAAGTTGTTTGCGCGCTAGCGATTAATATTGCCACACGAAGTGTCATGAGTTTTTTATTCACCGTTTTGTCCTTTTACTGTTTCTTAAGTCTAATTCGCCATGGAGTTTTCAACATAATAGGGACTGTCATTTACTCGATAACTGTTGCCGCAATATCTACTGTTGTGCTCGTACCCAAAGTACTAATCACAACTTTTCATTGTTGTTCCACCTACGGATACAAAGGTGCAGTTTTTTCCATTTAATCTTCCACTTGTGACAGTTCCAGTAGAGCTGACACCTTCGTAATTACGGTATGGTTGAGAGTTTGGAGAATTATTTTCCTGAGCATTAGCATTGGAATTTGCGATAGCAGAAATGACACCTTGCGTTTGGTTGTTGTCTTCGTAACCCCATTCACCTGTTTGCATATTAAGCCAGTAATAGCCATCACCGACGGGTTGTCCGACTAATTGGTCTAAGTCTGCGATGACCTGCGCATCAAGGTGTTGTCCATTAATGTGGATGTGTCGGTCTTGACTCTTGGCGGATAACGAAAATAATGCGCTTCCTATTACGAACAGAAAAATAATCGAATTAGTTAAATGTGAGGTAAATTGATTGTTACTCATAATATTTACTGCCCAATGTTATTGAATGTGAATGCAGGATATTGAGATAGGGTGTTTATTGCTTGAAAATTGCTTGAAGTAATTTGAACGACTTTGAAAAGCTTATAAATCAATAGGTTAGTTATCTATAATATCGATTGCTTTCATGTCAGGGCATTAGAATTGAGTTCTGATATTAGATGAGTTTTGTTCTGAATTGAAATTGTAACGTATAGCTAAGTGATTGATTTTAAAAAGATTCAAACAAATTCAAAGGAATTCAAAGTCACTTGCAAGGATTTAGACTCTCTCTCGA
This sequence comes from Kangiellaceae bacterium, assembly GCA_019090895.1. Taxonomy (GTDB): domain Bacteria; phylum Pseudomonadota; class Gammaproteobacteria; order Enterobacterales; family Kangiellaceae. Next base: position 24,823 of record JAHRVB010000179.1, on the reverse strand, counting down.
TTATACTGGAGCACAAACAACCTAAAATACCTGTCTAGATTTGACAGTTCGTATTTCGTAACTAGGTAAGGAAGCTCTATGTACTATCAATTTGATGATTATTCGGTTGATCAAGAGAAACGGATGTTAGTTCGCAACGGCGAACTGATTTCAAATGATGAGAAATCGATCAATCTCATTGCAATGCTTTGTGCTAACTACCCAGAAGTCGTTGATAAGCAGCAATTAATAGAGAAATTATGGCCTGATCAAGTAGTGACAGATTGGTCATTATCGAAGCTTGTCTCTGATGTTCGGCAATTATTGGGAGATAGCGGAAAAGACCAAGGTTACATTAAGACCATCCGGGGCAAGGGCTTTCGCTTCACCTGCGAAGTGACTGAGGCTTTATTGCCTCATACGCCGACGGCAACTAGAGCAAACGGTGCAAAGTATAAAAAACAGAGTCTTGCTTTAGTAATGGTCGTTTTTGTTGTGCTCTCCATCGTTGGATATAATCATTTTTCTAGTTCAATTTCTGATTACCCTTACCCACTCAGAATAGCGGTATTACCTGTTCAGAGTGAAAGTAGTAATCTAGTCGATGACTGGGTTAAATACGGCATCATGTCAATGGCATCGGAACAATTGGACCGGTATGATTCGATTCAAACTTTGCCGGTTGCAACGGTCATTAGCTCGACGACTGACCTAGCTGCTATTGATAAGAATAACGTTAATGATGAGCGGGCCTATTATTCTGGACTGTGTGAGAAAATAGGCTGCACTCATGTTGTTGCAATTCGACATAAGGTTGAGTCACAACAAAATTCAGTGTTAAGTTATCAGATATACTCTAACAATAATCGGTCACCTATTTCAGAGTTTGTACAGCCCGATGTATTTGATGCCGCTGCGATGATGCTCGATTATTTGGTCGCCGATTTGATTCCTGATGAAAAACAATATCATCCATTGCAAGAGACCTTTTCTTCCGATCAAAAAGCAAATCGAGACTACGCCATAGGTGTCTACGAGTTACTTAGCGGAGATATAAAAGCAGCAAAAGATTATTTACAACTCGCATTAAAACGGCAACCTAATTTTTTCTGGGCGAATGCACGTTTAGCGGAAGTCGATTATAGAGCAGGCGATTTAACCAGTGCCCGAAAGCGTATTGCCAAGCTTTCAAGTTTTGAGCATATTAGCGGTGATCAACCTGATTCTAATGACTCTTCACTTTCTACCCGGGAAAGCCATAAAAGTAGGACATCTGATAATGCGTTGCAATCTAGTCGTCGCTATTATTTGCAGCATTTACGTTCCAATGTTCTTTACTCGGAAGGAAAATTGGATGAATCTTTACAAATATCATTACAGCTTTTGAATAATCATCACGCAATGGATGATCCATTACTCATGGGAAATGAGTTGCTTAATGTCGGCTCCTCATATCAAGCTAGTGGTGATTTGCAGCTGGCGACTGATTATCTAGAGCAAGCAAAATTAAAGTACCAGCAGGCCAACTTTGCTGTCGGCGAAGGTAAAGTCTTATTTAACCTAGGTAATGTTTATTTAGTTTCGTCCCGTAAGGAAGAGGCCATTGAAAGCTATCAACAAGCGCGAGAGATTTTTATCCGGTTTGAAATGACAGGGTATTCCCTCATGGCTAAACACCAAATTGCATCGACAAGTATTTTTCTTGGAAAAATTCAATTTGCTGAGGTTGAATTAAGGATGCTAATCGATCGATATAAAGAACTTGGCGACTTAGAGGGAGAGTTAACAGCAAAACTCGATTTGGTTGATGTCAGTGTTGCTAAAAGCGATATTGTCGAAGCGATAAACCGTGTAGAAGTTGTATTACCTCAAGTGGAATCATCGGAGCTGTCATACATTAAGAATCACGCCAGAAGACTTGCGACTGTCGTTTATTTAAAATCAAACCAAATTGAAATGGCTGAAAAGTACTTTAATTTGTTTGAAGGTGGCTGGGTCGACAAACGTCCTGATTTTGCATTTGTACCAGCTCATATTATGTTGCTTAGAGGGGAATTAGCGGAGGCTCTTGCACTGGCTAGAGAATTAAAGTCCACTATGGATAAAGATTGGACCGAGAAACATCAGACGATATTGAGTCAATTTGAAAAGGCGTTTAACGAAGGTAAAATAATCGCGCTTAATTACTAAATCCATATTCGTAATATTAAATAGTAAGAATTTATAGTATTCAGAGAAATTCCAATGCCCAAATTATGGCTCCCGTATCTCAATGAGTTGTTATCGATTTTGCTTCCTGAGCCAAGATTTGAGTTGTAAGTAGTCATCTAATTTTATTGAGCAGCCATGGGCTTGTTACAGTATCTGCAAACATTTTTAATGGAATTAAAGTCAGCCCTATCAGCAGCGACTTTTTAAAACGTGCATTTGCTAGTATAAGTCTTTGATTTAAAAGAAATTCAAATTCCTTCCAATAGCTTCAAACCCATTTCAAGATTTTCCAAAATGGAATCTCTACTATCGAATCATTGTTTGAAGCCTATGTTATAGGTATTTCCTTAAAATCAGTGGTTAATAACGAGGAGTATTCCTTTATGAGTCATTTAATAAAATTCGTTAGTCTTGTCTTAATTGTTGTTTCGGTCTTGAATTCACCAGCACACGCTAAAAAGGAACCGTTTTTTGGTTGCAATACGGGTTATCAATATGAAGCGAAGAAAGATGCAGCCAGATGCGTTAAGCAGCGGAAAATCAGTTTTAAGCCACCGCTTGCTTGTAATCATCGATCAAACACCAATAAACTTAACAGAAAAGCGACCTATAGATTGGCCGTGGATTACAAAGGTAGTCAGGATTTTTGTGTTGTAGATACTGAACCAAAGAAGGTCGCCAGTAAATTAAAGAAAAACCTGCTTAAACACTCAATGAACGCGACTTTTATTCCCCTTTGTGAGAAAGGATACCGGCTAAAGTCAAAGCGCGGAAAGGATGCTTGTAGCCGAACTAATCGGCAGGAAATAAAGCCTCCAACGACCAAAGTGAGCCGTTAATAATTTCGTATTAGCTGGCTTACAGCCTAATCAGTCTGTTGGGTGTGTCAAAAGGCACAAGGCTAACGCTAAAAAGCCTAAATATCGCTGTTTTCCCCGTTATTTTCCGTTATAATTGCGCGTTCGATTTTTAGCTGGGTAAATGCGGTAGAGCAATTGTGAGTAAATCTTTTCAATCTATAAAAGGCATGAATGATATTTTGCCAGATAATTCGCCGACTTGGCACTATCTGGAGCAGTGTCTGCGCGAAATGACTAATAGCTATGGCTATTCGGAAATTCGAATGCCGATTGTGGAAAATACCCAGCTTTTTTGCCGTTCTATCGGCGAAGTTACTGATATCGTTGAAAAAGAAATGTATACCTTTACTGATAAAGGCGACGACAGTTTAACGTTACGTCCCGAAGGTACAGCCTCTTGTGTACGTGCAGGTATACAGCACGGTTTACTTTATAACCAACAACAACGTCTTTGGTACATGGGACCAATGTTCAGACGGGAACGTCCGCAAAAAGGACGCTATCGACAGTTTTATCAATTTGGTATTGAGACTTTTGGATTCAATGGACCGGATATTGACGCTGAAATTATTGCGTTGAGTGCGAGGCTTTGGAAGCGTATTGGATTGGAAAACGTTGAACTGCAGCTGAACTCATTAGGAAGTAACCAAGCTCGAGAAGCGTATAAAGAAAAATTAGTGGTTTACTTCGAGTCAAATATCGACCAACTAGACGAAGATAGTCAACGTCGTCTGAAATCAAATCCCCTTAGAATACTTGATACAAAAAATCCCGCTATGAAAGATGTTGTTTCTAACGCGCCTAAATTAATGGAACATTTGGACCTAGAATCGAAACTCCATTTTGAGTTGTTATGTAATAAGCTGGATGCGTTAGGCATTTCTTATGTCATTAATTCCAATTTAGTCCGAGGACTAGACTATTACAATCGTACTGTTTTTGAGTGGGTGACTACAGAATTGGGGGCACAAGGTACTATTTGCGCAGGAGGTCGATATGATGGCCTTGTTGAGCAACTTGGCGGACAGGCAAATTTTGGGTGTGGATTCGCCATGGGCATGGAACGCATAATACTATTGCTCGAAGGTCAAAGTGGATTTAAAGATAAACTTTCAGCGAAAACTGATGTCTATTTATGCACTCTCGGAGAAGAGGCCGAAAATTCAGGACTCATAATCGCCGAGAAATTAAGAAGTCAATTGCCATCTTTGAAGTTACAACTTCACTGTGGTGGCGGAAATTTTAAGAAACAGTTGAAAAAAGCTGATAAGTCCGGCGCTAGAATCGCGTTGATTTTAGGCGAAGATGAAGTGAAAGAGCAAAATGTGTCCGTTAAGTTCCTGCGTGAAAAATCGGAACAAGTGACACTCGCTCAATCAGATATTTACCACAGAATAGAAGGTTTGTTGAGCTAGTCATCGGACAAAGTCGATAAATAAATTTTAGATTTAGGAAAAGCTAGGAGTTAAAAGTGTCATATCAAACTGAAGAACAACAAATAGAACAGTTGAAAGAGTGGTGGAAAGATAATGGAACGCCACTAATTGTTGGTGCCGTTTTAGGCCTATCTGGCTTTTTTGGATACCGGTACTGGACTGAGGGCCAAATTGCCATTCAAGAATCAGCTTCTGAAGCCTATACTCAAGTCTCTGAACAGATTGAAAATAAAGACACTGCAAAATTAGTCGAAGCGGCTCAAGCTGTAAAAACGCAGTTTCCAAAAACCAGCTACGCAATCCTTTCTGCATTACAACTCGCAAAAGCGGCAGTTGATGAAAAGAATCTAGATAAAGCGATGACTGAATTAACGTGGGTTGTTGATAACCATTCGAATAATGAACTGGTAGAAATCGCGAAAATTCGCTTAGCGCGTATTTTGATTGCTCAGGAAAAAGCTGATCAAGCACTTCCTCTACTAACATTTGAAAACGAGTCAGGCTATTTTGAGTTTGCAAGTATGATAAAAGGTGATGCTTTGTTGTCGCTAGGAAAAAAAGCAGAAGCCTTGGAAGCTTATAGAGCGGCAGAAAGTGCGGGTAAAACAACGGCTTCTCACCCAACGATGAAACTTCAAATTGAAGCGTTAGCGATGGGAGAGGTTGCTGCACCGGCTCCTACTAGTGAAACTACTGCGACAGAAATTGAAGAAACTGGCATCGAACCCGCTAAAGATACGGCCACAGAAACAAAAGAGCCAGCGGAAGAGGCCACTGAATAATGCGGTTTTATATTATAGCGTTATTACTATCGGTGTTCGTTTTATCGGGTTGTAGCGAAGACGAAGATATCTACGCGCCTGATCCTCTACTTGATGTAGAAAATCAATTTGAGGTTGAAACACTTTGGTCTGCAAATGTGGGTGAAGGAATTGGCGAACGCTCTGCTAAAATTTCTCCAGTCTACGCTTATAAAAAAATCTACGTTGCTGATGGTGAAGGTAAAGTGGTTGCGGTCAACCCAGAAAATGGAAAGATTATTTGGGAAGTCGATTCTGAACTTCCCATTGCCGGCGGTCCTGCTGTTGCTAGTCGAATCGTTGCGCTTGGGACTAGTCAAGGTGAATTACTTGTACTTGATGCGGAAACAGGCGAAGAGAAATGGCGTGCACAAGTTTCAAGTGAAATTATTTCGAGCCCTGCTATAGGCGAAGGGCATGTTGTTGCTAGAACTGTTGATGGAAAAATATTTGCATTCGATGCGAAGACCGGTGAACAGAAATGGTTTTATGACGAATCCATTCCTTCATTAACTCTTAGAGGAAACTCTGCTCCAGTAATTGCAAATGGCGGTGTTATTTCAGGTTTTGCAAACGGAAAATTAGCGGTATTTATTATTAATAATGGACAGCCAGCCTGGGAAAAGAAAATTGCAACGCCCATTGGAAGTTCAGAAATTCAAAGGCTAGTTGACGTTGACTTGCAACCATTGGTTGTTGGACCTGCCATCTATATCGGTTCGTTTAATGGAAATTTGGCTAGTTTAGACTTTAGAAATGGTGAGTTTAATTGGCAGCGAGAGTTATCGATGTTTCAAGATATGGCAATCGGTGAATTATTGCTTTTTGCTACTCATGAGAATAGTTATTTAAGCGCGGTTAACCGCTCCAATGGCGTTATTATTTGGACTCAAAAAGAACTTAACCGTCGACAACTTACAGCGCCAGGAGTCATCGGAAAACATATCGTTGTCGCTGATTTTGAAGGTTATGTTCATTGGCTATCCACTAAAACCGGGAAAGTTGAGAGCCGATCGCACATTGATTCAAGCGGTATAGCCGCCAACCCATTGGTTATAGACGATAAGATCGTTTTTTATACCCGTGATGGTTCGCTAGTCGCTATAGCAAAAAAGTAAAGAATTGAGTTGTACTGTAAATGGTACCGCCGATTTTGCGGTATCGCATGAATCGCTATCTATGAATGATAGTTTTGGTCAAATAGTAGTAAGAACACAAAAACATTCAGGCAATGACAATCGTGTTTTAAATGTCTGAATGATGGTGAGTAAAAAATCATGTTACCTGTAATCGCTCTTGTCGGCAGACCTAATGTTGGCAAGTCAACCCTTTTTAATCGTTTTACTCGAACTCGAGATGCGCTCGTGGCTGATTTGCCAGGACTTACGCGTGACCGACAATACGGGCATGCAACATTCCAAGAACAACCTTTCATAATTATCGATACGGGCGGAATCACCGGCGGAGAAGTCGGTGTCGATGGTTTGATGGCTGATCAATCGATGCAGGCTGTAAGAGAAGCAGATATCACATTATTTATCGTTAATGCTCGAGAAGGGTTAACTCCTATAGACGAGGCATTTGCACTGCAGTTACGTTCTGAAAATAAAGATGTCCACCTTGTAGTCAACAAGGTCGATGGGCTCGACCAAAATACAGTTTTATCAGAATTCTTTTCAATGGGCTTTCAATCGGTTTCCGCAATTGCAGCTGCTCACGGTAGAGGTGTTAATCGATTAATTGACGACGTTGTATTTCCGGCGGTTGAAGAAAAACTCAAAGCGATTAAATTGGCGCGGGAAGAGCAACAAGATGGTGATTCTGAAGAGTCAGAAAAAGGCCCAAAACTAGCCATCATTGGTCGGCCCAACGTGGGCAAGTCAACGCTAGTGAATCGAATGCTGGGTGAGGAAAGAGTTGTCGTTTACGATCTGCCTGGAACCACTCGCGATTCTATCTATATTGAAATGGAGCGTCGCGAAAAGCAATACACGCTAATTGATACTGCAGGTGTTAGAAGACGCGGCAAAGTCCATGAGACCGTGGAGAAATTTTCTGTTTTGAAAACACTCCAAGCAATCAATGATGCGAATGTTGTTATCATGATTTTCGATGCGAGAGAAGGTATTACTGAGCAAGATATGAACCTGCTTGGTTTTGCCATTGATGCAGGACGATCCCTTGTTTTGGGTGTTAATAAATGGGATAACATGCCGGAAGACAAACGCATTGACGTTAAGGAGACGATTGCACGTCGACTACAATTTGCTGATTTTGCTCGGATAAAATATATATCAGCGTTACATGGAACCAATGTTGGACATTTATGGGAAGCCGTTGATGAAGCTTATGCCGGGGCCAGGGTGAAAATGTCTGCGTCCAAATTAACTCGAATACTTGAGCTTGTTGTTTCGAAGCACCAACCACCAGCTAAAGGTCGATTTAAAGCTAAGTTACGATATGCACATCCTGGAGGCCATAATCCGCCAAGAATAGTTATTCACGGAAATCAAACGAAATCATTGCCAAAGTCTTACGTTCGTTATTTAGAAAAAGGGTTTCGAGAGGCTCTGAAAATTGTGGGTACACCAATCAAATTCGAATTAAAGGAAAGTGTCAATCCGTTTGAAGGCAGGAAAGTGAAAGTGACTAAAGAGCTAATGGAAAAGTCTCGAAGAAATCGAAGTCGCAGTAAAAAGATAACCAGAAAGAAGTATTAAAGCGACAATTATTCGGTATTTTCCCTCCTTTGCTGAGAGAATATCCTGTTATACATCGACCATTAAGGGAAATTTGACTTTCCCTTAATTCATCGGCACAGTAGCTCATCTAAACATGTTTGAAGAGAGCTACAATGCCGTTTAAAACCACCCCGTTAGCATTTACCAACATCACAAAATTATCCTTATTGTCGGTTACTATTTTATTATCTAGCGCCTGCCAGGAAAATAGTCAGTCGGAACCCGTCGTAAACCCCAAGGTGGCAGTTACGACAGTTGTTACTGACGAAGCGCATTCAATCAAAATGTTATCTGCCGAGCAGATTGCCCAAAAATACATCATCACAGATACTCATATCGATGTGCCTTATCGACTCGAAAATAAATTCGAAGATGTTTCTCATGCTACGACTCATGGAGACTTCGATTTTCCAAGAGCAAAAGCCGGCGGTTTAGATGCTCCTTTTATGTCGATTTATATACCAGCGAAGTTGGAGAAAGAGGCGGGAGCAAGCAAAGCACTTGCAGATAAGTTGATTGATATGGTAGAAAAATTGGCTGAAGATGCTCCCGATAAATACGGGGTAGTCCACAGTGTTGCGCAAATGCAGGAAAATTTTAATAAGGGAATAATCTCATTACCGATGGGCATGGAAAATGGTTCACCCATTGAAGGGGAAATGGAAAACCTTGAGTATTTTTATCAACGAGGTATTCGATATATTACTTTGACACATTCGAAGGCCAACCATATTTCTGATTCGTCTTATGATGAAAATAGACCGGCCAAAGGGCTTACTGAATTTGGTAAGAAACTTGTCGTTGAAATGAATAACACGGGTGTCATGGTCGATGTATCGCATATCTCAGATGATGCGTTTTATCAAGTCATGGAAATTAGTAAAGTACCGGTGATCGCTTCGCATTCATCCGCTCGTCATTTTACACCCGGTTTTGAACGCAATATGAGTGATGAGATGATTGAACTTCTAGCAAAAAACGGTGGAGTGATTCAAATAAACTTTGGTTCTACTTTTATCTCTCAACGGTCGATCGATAATAATAATACTCACAAAGATGCAGTCTCAGCTTTTGTAAAAGAAAACGATGTGAAAGAAAATAGTGATGAAGCGAAAGCATTCAGTAAGAGTTACCGTGACAAAATACCCTTTGAATATGCGACTTTAAATGATGTATTGGACCATTTTGACCATGTTGTTAAGATCGCGGGAATAGACTATGTCGGTATCGGGTCTGATTACGATGGCGTCGGAGATAGTTTACCGGTCGGTCTTAAGGATGTCAGTAATTATCCAGCGCTGATCAATGGTCTACTAGGTAGGGGCTACAGCGAACAAGATATCGCTAAAATTCTGTCGGGAAATCTTATTCGAGTTTGGAAACAGGCCGAAGAATACGCCGTTAAAATGAAGCAAACTGATCAATAGATTCGAACCAGCACTTGGTTTCAGCCCGTGATAAAAATGTAATGAGTCGTTCAAAAATGAAAATCTGGGTAGACGCTGATGCATGTCCGGTTGTGATCAAAGAAATAATTTTTAAAGCCGCCACTCGAACAAAAGTATTAGCAACGTTGGTGGCGAATCAATATATTAAAATACCTAAATCACCGTTTATTAAAATGATGCTAGTGAGTTCTGGCTTTGATGTTGCAGACGATGAAATTGTCAAACTCGTAGAGGCGGGTGATATCGTCGTCACCAGCGATATTCCGCTAGCCGCTGAGATAATAGAGAAAGGCGGACTAGCGATTAGTCCGAGAGGTGAGCTTCATACGGCGGATAATATTCGTTCGAGGCTCAACATGCGAGATTTTCTCGATACGATGAGAGCAAGTGGAGAGCACACCGGAGGTCCTCCACCGTTAAACCAGAGTGATCGCCAAGCCTTTGCAAATCATTTGGACCGATTGTTGGCGAAACTAAAAAATGAAATTGGACCGGTTTCTGGATAACGATATTTATGTTGGCAAGAACTAGAAATTTGGAGGATAGTCATCGTTGATTTGTGACACAGAAAGATTGCGAATACAGAGATTCAGCCTAGACGATACTGCTTTTATTATCCAGCTACTAAACCAACGTTCGTTTATTGATAATATTGCAGATAAGGGAGTTAGAACGGAGCAAGATGCCGTTAACTATTTAGAATCCGGTCCGATCTCGAGTTATAAAGAGTTTGGATTTGGATTGAGTATGATAAAACTTGAATCATCCGATGAGCCGGTTGGAATGTGCGGTTTGCTTAAAAGACCTGAATTAGCCTACCCCGATATCGGTTATGCAATGCTCGATACATTCGTAGGGAAAGGTTACGCCGAAGAAGCCGCTAGAGGTGTAATAAAAAAGGCTATTAGCGGACATTCGCTCTTTCGACTATCTGCAGTCACTTCGCCCGACAACTCTCGTTCAATTGGTTTGCTTCAAAAAATAGGATTTAGATTAGAAGGCGTAATCGAACTATATAACGAAAAGACAAATTATTATTTACTGGATTTAACTAAGTAAAAAATAGTGTTGCCAATCCCAAGAATGCAAAGAAGCCAACCATGTCAGTGACGGTTGTTAATACGACCCCACCTGATAGCGCTGGATCAATTTTCATTTTTGTCATGATCATTGGCAGTACTGCACCTAGAGTTGCCCCTGTAATTAAATTAATAGTCATTGCACCGGCAATGGTTAGCCCAAGTTGTATAGCATAGTCTGAAGACTGAACGAAACTAAACCAAAAATAGACACACAAACCCACTACAACGGCCCACAGCAATCCATTGATAATGGATACCCCCAATTCTTTCATCATTAACCAGCGAAAGTTGCTATTACTAATATGGCCAACACTGAGCCCTCTAATGACCAAGGTTAAGGTTTGAGTGCCGGCGATGCCTCCCATACTTGGTACAATAGGAAGTAAGATAGCCAACGCAGTGACTGCTGCGATCGTTTCTTCAAACACACCAATGACAAAGGCAGCAACCATTACGGTCACTAAATTAATTCCAAGCCAAACTGCTCGTCTCTTAGCACTAGTCAAAACCGGAGCAAAGGTATCGTCGTTTTCATCCAATCCCGCCATACTCATTAATGAGTGATCCGCATCTTCGATGATGACGTCTAATACATCATCAATAGTGATTCGACCAAGCAGTCTGTTTTCACTGTCGATGACTGGTGCCGATACTAGATCGTGACGTTCAAATAGACTTGCAACGTCAGCATCAGGCAAGTCCGCATGAATAGCTTCAATTTCTTCATCAACCACTTCTTCAACCATTTGATCGGGTTGACTGGTGATTAACTTCGACAGTTGTACTGTACCAATTAAGATATCTTGATTATCAACCACATAAATACTGTCGGTATTTTTAGGAATTTCCTTTTGCATTCTCAAATATCTAAGTACAACTTCAATCGTTACAGCTGGTCGGACAGCTACGGTATCCGTATTCATCAGACCGCCCGCACTATCTTCTGGGTATTGTAATGCCTGCTCAATCCTCGTTCGATCTTGATAGTTCATCGATGCTAAAACTTCCTGAGTGACTTTATCAGGTAGGTCTCCTAAAATATCAGCTAGGTCATCGGTATCGAGTTTTGCCATAGTCGCGGCGAGTTCCGCTGGCGCTTTTTCTTCTGCGAAGGCATTGAGGAGATCCTCATTTAGGAATTGTAGAATTTCTCCTTCTCGCTCGCTATCAACCAGACGCCACAAGACCTTCCTTTCTTTAGGGGGAGTCGATTCAAGCATATGTGCTACATCAGCAGCGGGGAGCTGATTGAGCATAGTACGAACTTGCACAAACATACCGCTCTCAAGTGCATCGTTTAATTGATGCAATCGATCGCTACTATGTTCTTTTTCGAAGTTCTCTAATACAGGCATAAGGACACTAAGGTTGGTATAAATGCAGTTTCACAAATCTAGTAACTCTGCTATTAATACTGGAGTTTTATAGACTTATTAATCTCAACTGATTGAATTTAGGCTAGTTTTAATCAAAGTATAGCATATCAGTCTTTAGATAAGCTTGTTTGTGATTATCTTTATTAGGCTGAATTCTTCGAAAGTTAATGTCGCTTAGGCGTTCAATTCGGTAACGCGCATTGTTATACTTAGAGCAAATAAATTAGATCGTATAGAAATAATTGAGGTCACTGCCCATGCCATCTTTTGATATTGTTTCAGAAGTTAATATTCATGAATTAAGTAACGCGGTTGATCAAGCTAACCGAGAAATCGACATCCGCTTCGATCTGAAAGGATCGTCGGCCAAATTTGAGCTAGAACAAAAGCAAGTGAAAATTACTGCCGATGCGGAGTTTCAAGCAAATCAGCTGAAAGATATTTTGGTCGCGAAGTTGATCAAGCGAAGTATTGATCCCAAATGCGCCGATGTCGGAGATATACAGGGTTATGGAAAGGTTGTTCATTTAATGGTTGGCATAAGGGAAGGCCTCGAGCAATCCTTGTCTAAGAAGATCATAAAAATGATAAAAGCAGAAAAGCTCAAGGTTCAAACGGCGATTCAAGGAGAAAAACTGCGTGTAACTGGCAAGAAACGCGACGATTTGCAGCAAGCGATAGCCCTAATTAAAGCTGAATCTTTAGAATGGCCATTACAATTCAGTAATTTCAGAGATTGAAATCATCTCACCTAGTCTAAAACTAATTCGTACTAAAACACATCGGGTTAGTAGGCTAGTTCACTGCATACTCCTGCAATAGGTAATCTCGGTTGTGCAGGTTTTTAACTTTGGCAAGGCCATAGTTAGCATCTTGTACCAATTGTGAAATCGATAAATGGCGTTCTGAATCATAAATCACACCAGAAATTTGTGCATTGAAATACAGTTTAGTGTCTTTGTTTATTATTTGGTGGGTACCAATCAATGAACTGTGAATGTTCTTTAATAGAGCTTCTGCTTGTACTGATGAATCGATATGTGTGCTAATACTGAATTCGTCGTCATTGAAGTGGCAAAGAGCATCGGCAGGGGAAAGTAAATTAGAAAGTTTTTCGCTGATAATAGCAAGCATTTTATTTCGAGTGATTTGGCCATAACTTTCGCCAATCACTTTTAATTCTTCAAAATGGATTACAGCAAGTAATAAACTAGTATCCTTGAGTTGACTGCGTCGCATTTCTTCGGTCAATCGCTGGAAAAAAGCTGGCCTTAGAAGGGCGCCTGTGAGGTGATCGTATGTCGCATTTTTGAATGATTGCCAATATTTGTGGGTGATAGTTAATGCGAGTCCTATCGCAGCAAGGGTAAAAGTAAATGGAAGCACTATTGGATTGAGAGGTAGCTTTATGTCGAAAAATGATTTTGTTTGTGAAAAAATATCGAAACAAAAAGCAAGACTTAGAGCAAAAAATAATCCTCCGATGACATAGACGTATTTACGCTTTTTCTGAAAAGCGACGATTATTGCACCAAGCAGCATTGCGATGGAAAACACACCGATAATAAGATAAGCGATCTCGGATATATATCGAGCGTGCAACGGATTAGGATAGAGAATACTAACTATACCTGGAATCGCGATGCACACGCTGGCGACAAGATATCGCCCACGAATTTTTAATTCGAAAAATCTTAGAGTAAAGAGGGATAGAGCGATTAACCCGAAACTCAGCATAAAAGTTTCGACCTTAAACACCGAACTTAGATTTAGACCAATATGAAGTGGTGAGTTAGATCGCAAGAAAGAGATTGCGCTAAACGATACAAAAGACATGGACAAAAAAATTGTTTCGCTGCCACCTTTCATCATCAAGTAATAGAATAATTGAAACAATGTCAGTAATAAAAGGGTAGACATGGAGAATATGTAAAAGTAATCGATTTCTTGTTGAAGATGTGAAATTTTAAAATAATCGCCGATTATAACTGGCTGTGAGCCGAGTCCAGGGTGATTGATTGAACTAAATGTTTTAATTTCAAGTTGGTTGAATTGGTTATAACGAACAAAAACAGAAGGTATCAGGTATAAGCGCTTATGACGAAAGCCACTTTGGAATAGTGGTGGGAAATCCCCTGTCTTTCCGATCAACTGATTATTAATTCTAATCTCGTCGACATCATCTATGGCGTCAATCCATATTCCGAGGCTTTCAGGTTGTAGATCGCTGCTGACGATAAATTGCTTCTGATAAATAAAGCTTGTTGCGTTATCAGTCAGTAATTGTTCAATGATTGGTGTTTCTTGTTTATTGCATTCAGTGGAACGCTTTTCGTAGTTAATACAAACTAACCAATTATTGACGAGTTCGGTCGGTATTCGATCGACAAGTTGTGCAGCGTTGACTTTCAAGTCGAGAACACTCAAAAGTACAATAATTAGAAAACAGAGAGATTTTGATTTTTGTGAGAACATATCCTTTTCCTCTCTGATAAAGTGTAATTACGCAAACATGCTATCGTCAGTGTCGTTTGAGAACTCTTCTCTTTCTGACAAGTTATTGTTGGTATTGAAAATATCTTCATACGTTGAATAAATGCTTGCTAAACTGATCGAAAATAACAGTACGAAACTGAAAATGAACAGGATTATTCCTACGAACGGGATAAGCGCAGTGACAATAAAAACCATTAAGTAGAATAATACTATATATCCAAATGCCGCTAATCCATAAATTAAAAATGGCCGGAAATTGTCGTTGCAAGCTTTAAGGCTCGTTTTAATGGCTGCTGTTGGTGATAAATTATGAAACACAACCAATGCTGGCGCAAACCATACAGCCATTAGAACTGGAATCATTAACGCTAAAGAGACCAGCAGTGCTAATAGAGCATACAGTAAAGCATCAGTCTCTAATAGTGACGTTGTCCATTCTAAAGCTTCGCTTTCAGTCATGATTCTACCTTGTGGAGGTGTCATTTGAATCACTAATTCTTGAATATCAATTCCCGCAGACAGTAATAATAAGTAGGTCAGTAAATTAACTGTTATTAGAGCAAGTGCGTAATAACCTGATAAAATGAGTAACGGTTTGCGGTGAGTGTTGAGACCTGCGAATAAATGGTCAAACTTGAACGGGGTTTTAGCTGATTCTTGTTGGCAACCAATCATTATTCCACCCAGCGCAACTGGGATCAGGATATTAACAATATAATTAATACCGGGTATAAGCAGCATAAAAAATAAGAAGCCAACGATGCCTAGCCACGTACCTGGAGCGCCTCTTACTCTGTGAACGGCATCCTTAAGCCAAGCGGAGCCATTACCGGCTGGAACCACTCGATAGAAGGCTGGTGGAGTAGAAGGAGGTGTGTTTGAAGATGATTGGTGGCTGGATGGATCCAAAATAAGTCCTTATTCAACAATAATACAAGTTGTTATTTTTATTTACAAAAAGGTTCGTGGGGTTAAAAAAGCTTTTACTTAGTTAATACGGTTTGTTTCAACAGTGTTCAATTTTGAGCGTTTGCGACTGGATTAATCTCGTATAAAAGTTTACCACCAAATAATGCACGATATTCAGGAAAAGTGCTATTCTAGCGTTCAATTTCTCCTCCCATTCAAAGGGAAAGAAGTTAATTACTTCTAATGCTAACTTTTGAGGTGTTATATGAACTTTGTTTTCGGTGGGATGGTTAGACGGATTTTAATGCTAATCATCGCATACTCTTGTATTGATCACTCTGTAGCCGACAGTCAGGTTAATCCGGTCCCAGTACAACAAAAATCACAGTTAACTTTAGAATCTATAATGTCTGATCCTGATTGGATGGGAAACAGTCCAGAAAGAGCCCTATGGGCACTTGATGGCCAAAGTATATATTTCCAACAAAAAGCGACTGGGCATACCCATAGAGACAGTTTTCAAATTGTACTAAAAAACGGCAAAAGCCAGCAGCTCGGTAGAAACGAACTGGTCAGAAAAGCAAGTGCTGGAGCAATGCTAAGTTCAACTAGTGAACTTGCGACTTTCGAATACAAAGGGGACCTCTATTTGTTCAATAATCAGAGTCAAGAGGTTCGGCAATTGACTGCAGATTCGCGTTTGCAATCAAGCCCTCAATTCGTTGATGATAATACAATCAGCTATTTGGTCGGTCATCAAGTCTATCTGCTACAGGTTAGCTCTGGATTAGCAACACAGATTGCTGAATTTAAGACAACAGATGACCCTGATAAAGAAAAGGACAAAAGTTATTTAGAACAATCTCAACCACGTTTATTAGAAACCATCAAAGCCAAACAACAAGAAAAAGACTTCCAAAAACAACGCGAGAAGAATCTTTCATCGAACAAGTTAAAAACTTGGTATCTGGGCAAAGACAAAAAAATTAAAACATTTAGACTATCTCCTAACGCGAAAACTATTCTCGTTGGGACGGTTGATAAAGAGCTCGTAGGAAAGTCCGACCATATGCCTGAGTTTGTGACTGAAGATGGCTATGTTAAGGACCGTGAAGTAAGAGACCTTGTGGGAACATCGACCCCTATGAACGAAGATTTCTTCGTATTCAATTTACAAAAGGATACCAAGACTGCCCTAAATTTGGATAATCTACCCGCGATCAGTGATGATCCTCTGAATAAATTGAGAAAGCAGGCCGCCAAAAAAATTGGATATAAATATAAAGATAAATCAGAAAATAGAGCGGTGTATGCTTACAATTGGTCTAAAAATCAAGGCGTAGAATGGAGCAAAGATAGCGAAAAAGCCGCGATTTTATTATTCTCGTATGACAATAAATCACGTTGGATTGTAACGTTTGATGTGAATCATGCTGAACTTAAAACAGCTCATTGGATGACGGACGACGCATGGGTTAATGATTGGACTTTTAATGAGTTTGGTTGGTTACCAGACAACCAAACACTTTATTATTTGTCAGAAGAGGACGGTTACTCTCATCTTTACATAAAGAAAGGTAAGCGTAAATCAAGTCAGTTAACCGAAGGTAAATTCGAAGTCAGTGATTTGACTGTTTCTAAAGACGGTCGGCAAATCTTTTATAAAGCCAATGAAAGACATCCTGGCATTTACGAAATTTATCGATATGATCTCGAAAGTCGAAGTGGTCAGGCTGTAACTAATATGGGAGGCACTAATACTTATGTATTGTCGCCTGACGAGAAAAAGCTATTAATTACCCACTCTACGACTATCGAGAAGCCTGAATTGTTTATTCAAGATATTTCAACGAGCGGAAAGGCAAGACAGTTGACCCATACAATGTCTGAGAGCTTTAAGCAACGTCAGTGGCAAGCACCAGAAATAGTGGCGATCGATTCGAGTCATGTTTCGGAACCAATTTATTCTCGTTTGTATAAGCCTCAAAATAGTAGTAAGAATTCGTCCGAAAAGCGCCCTGCTGTTATGTTTGTACATGGCGCTGGTTATTTGCAGAATTCTCATCAAGGTTGGTCAGGGTATTTCAGAGAATTCATGTTCCATAATTATCTGACAGAAAAAGGATATGTGGTTTTAGATATGGACTACCGAGCGTCAAAGGGATACGGGCGAGATTGGAGAACAGCTATCTATCGGAATATGGGAACGCCTGAACTGCAAGATTTGCAAGATGGAACTCAATGGTTGGTTGACAATATGAATGTCGATCCAAAACGAATCGGAGTCTATGGTGGTTCCTACGGCGGTTTTATGACTTTTATGGCCATGTTTAAAGAGCCTGAGTTATTCGCTGCTGGTGCTGCACTTAGGCCTGTGACAGATTGGAGTCACTATAATCATGGTTATACATCGAACATCCTAAACACTCCACAAGTGGACCCCGATGCGTTCGAACGAAGCTCTCCCATCGAATTTGCAAAGGGCTTGAATAAACCTTTATTAATTGCCCATGGAATGGTCGACGACAACGTATTTTTTAAGGACTCAGTTAGACTCGTTCAAAAGCTAATCGAACTGAAGAAAACAAAATATTTTGAAACTGCCATTTATCCAGTTGAGCCTCATGGGTTTAGAGAACCAACCAGCTGGCTTGATGAATATACTCGAATAGACCTACTTTTCGAACGAACTTTAAACTAAGAGAATTAAGTACCATGGTCAACAAAAAGGAATCTTTGTTATCACCGTTCTACCATTTCCGAGCGATGCTTCGACTGGTGGGCATTACTTTTGTTCTCGTCGGTTGTAGTCAAGACCAACGGGTTCCGTCAGATATGGAAGATTGTTATAACC
Source organism: Kangiellaceae bacterium (assembly GCA_019090895.1). Taxonomy (GTDB): domain Bacteria; phylum Pseudomonadota; class Gammaproteobacteria; order Enterobacterales; family Kangiellaceae. The sequence goes on along the minus strand of JAHRVB010000179.1, from coordinate 6,631 downwards.
ATTATAAAGCCGAAAGTTATCTTGTGGCTCTAGAGGCCTGCGAATTTGCTGCAGCAGCCGGTGAAGCTCATGCTCAATGGTTGTTGGGACAAATGTTTCGGTTCGGTTTATTACAAAAAGAGGGTGAAAAGCCTGAAAAAGCTTTTGATTGGTATTTGATGGCAGCAAAACAGGGACATGTTGCAGCAATGAGAGAAGTTGGAATTGCTTATTTGTATGAAAATGGTGTGTCTCTCAGTTACAAAGATGCACATATTTGGTTGTTAAAATCAGCTAATCAAAATGACACCGTTGCCACTTTTACAATGGGCTATATGTTCTTCGAGGGGAAGGGGCGAGAAAAGGATTTAGGCGCAGCTATTAGTTGGTTTAAACGGTCTGCGGCTAGCCAACATGCAATGAGTATTAATAATCTAGCTTGGATATATGCGACTAGTGATGAGCCCGCTTATAGCAGTATTAAGAAAGCCAAGTTCTGGTTAAATAAAATGGAGAGCAAGTTATTTGAGGTGCCAATGTTTATCGACACAAAAGCAGCGGTGATGGCGGCTCAAGAAAAGTTTGAATTAGCGGTTACTTTGCAAAACGAAGCTATTGCTAAACTTCCAGATGATATCTCCGAGAGTGAGCTGTTGGAATACCAACAACACTTAGAGAGTTATCTAATCCAACAACCTTGGAAAGAATCTTTATAATTCTGGGACTATTCCTCATTACAATCGATGAAGCGAGTTGTACGTCGATTAAATAAACTCTTTTGACAAAATATAATGAATCAAAAACAGCTAAAAAAAGGCACTTATCAACACTATAAAGGTGGAGAATATCAAGTAATCGACACCGTAATCCACAGTGAGACCGAAGAGTTGATGGTGCTCTATCGGCCAATGTATGGTGAGCAGAAGCTTTGGGTGAGGCCATTTAGTATGTTTTTTGAACAAATTGATTTTGCAGGAAAGAAAGTGGAACGTTTCAAATTCATCAGCGGTTCCGACGAACGCTAATAATCGAATATATTTTGTAATAATTTTGTCTAGAGTTGGACTAAGTAAATATTCCCGTGTCTTTTCGCCATGAGCCTAGTGTATTCTTCGACTTCCTATTCTACGATATATGAACAACCCATAAGCGGTTTAGAAACTTCTTCTATGGATAAGCGTATTTACGAAAAATATTTTGAAGACTCTCTTTCTGAGTACAATCCTGCTATTTTGAGAGTCGTGAGTAGTTATGAGAATATCAAATCCCTGCAAGAAGAGTTATATCAAGAGATCTCAGTTGCATTGTGGAAGGCTTTATCTAAATTCGATCAAAAATCTAGCCTCAAAACTTATATCTTAAGTATCGCGCACAAGCGCTCGATTTCTCATGTCGCTAAATATGCCAAGGAACCTCGTTCTAAAGAAATCGATGAATATGACTTGCCTCGCTCCAACTGTCCTAGTGACCAGTTAGCCTCTCAACAACGCGTCAATAGTTTGCTTAATGCACTGGCTAAAATGTCGCTTGTCGAAAGGCAACTCGTAACTTTGGCGTTAGAAGGAGTCAGTTATTTAGACATTGCGGAGATTCTCGGGATGACAACTAATTTGGTCGGCGTGAAACTCAATCGTGCAAAGTTAAAACTAAAATCACTTATGGTCGTACCGGATTAACCAATGACTGAAGAAAATAATCAGCCAACGCAAGATGATTGGGAGCAACTGCAAAATGATTGGCAGAGCTTTCAACCTGATATTGTTAAAATTAAAAGACGCATTGAATGGGTAACTTGGCGGATGAGTTTCATACTATTCATCGACTTGGTTTTTCTATTCGGTTATGTTCCTTTCTTGATTTACTTTGTACTGCCCGAAAGCACTTCTTTAGCAGAGAAAATATGGCATATTGGAATGTTCCCCGTTTTTGTTTATGGTGTTTATTGGGATTTTAAATTACGTTTACCCCTATTTCGAATTGACCAGGAGTCAACCCAAGGAATCCTAGGAAGTTATCTCGCCAGAGTTAAGGCTGGGATCACGTTAGGCGATATAGGATTTAAATTTTCACTCGCTTTGGTTGTGCTCTTTTTACTTTGGGTAGGCTCCAGTTACTATTTTGAACTTGGGGAAGAAAAATTACAACGGCCAACATTTATACTATTTGGAGTGACATTTATTAGTTCAATGGCTGGAATCATGTACTGGTATCGAGTGAAGAAGCAAAAGGAATATTCCAAACTCAAGGAACTCTGGAAGGAATTCCTTGAGTAGTTATTTTGAAGTGTCTTATTGATTAATATCAAAAAGTGGTTTAAAAAATGACCAATAAATTAGCCAAATAGGCGCCGAAATAAAATAAATAAGAGAATATTGGAAAGCCGACAAAACTCAGTAACACCAAGCCCATTAGCAACATCACGCCATATTTTGCATTCCACATACTATAAAGATAGGCATGTTTTTTAGAAAGAAAGTAGGGCAATATATAGTGTCCGTCCAAAGGCCCAATAGGTAACAAGTTAAACAACATCAAAAGCATGTTAATAAGTGCCATGAACTCCAAAAAGATTTGCGGGCCTCTTTGCAGTAAATACTCTATTTGAAATGTATGTGCGGCGGCCAGCAAGTTGATGCTAATAAAGGCCAGCAGCAGATTCATTCCAGGTCCTGCAGCAGAAATCCAAGCAGAAGCATAGTAGGAGTTGAAATTCCTTGGATTCGTTGGCACTGGCTTTGCAAAACCAAAGCCCACAGTTGCGACCATTAGTAATCCAAAAGGATCGATATGCGCGAGCGGATTAAGAGTTAGTCGTCCCATTCGCTCAGCAGTGTTATCGCCAAATTTTTTTGCAGTCCAGGCGTGACCGAACTCATGGAATGAAAGTGCAATAATGATGGCAATCAGGGCCAAGATAAATTTCTCGTAATCACCTTGTAATAAAAAGTTAAGCATGTTTTTCCTTAGTTTTTCATACTCGGCAGATAGTAAATCACATTGCCTGGATAATCACTCTTTTCTTGAATAGTGATGCTCTCATACCAAGTCTCTCTGGTAAGAGCGCTGTACAATTGGTCCCAGTTTTGAGAGTCGTTTGTATTAACCTCTAACCGACATATGCTGCTATTACAGTCTAAGCTTTGAATAAAATGATCGCCGTTTATATCATTTTCAGTAACATAGCTTGCTAAGCGGTTTTCGTATTCTGCAGACCACTCATTTTTATCGGACGAACTCTGGTAACTTTTCTTGATGTCTTCAAGGCGTTTGCCTTCAAACTGCAATACCACGCCTTTGAATTGATCGGTAAATGACGTTTTCATGCTATGTTCGAAATCGGTATAACTCATTTTTTGAAGTTGCGAAGTTTCCGTAGCAGTCTCTGTCTCAGATGGATCTTCTACTTCAGTTATTGGCATTCGGTTTTCTTTGCCTTTAGCTAAGAGCGCTTCTAACTGTGCGATCTTCATTCGTAACTGTGATTGGGACGTTAAATAATTAGAATCCTCGGATGAATGACCTGTATTGTCTTCATTTGTCTGACTTGATAGGTCTGTTACTTTCGAGTTCAGCTCTATATTCACATTGTTTGAATCTTCTTTGAACACCAATAAATTTCCAGTGAAATAAATGACTACAGCACCGGCTAAAAATGAGAGTAGATGAGTTAAATAGCTTTTATTCAAGATTATTCCTTATTTTAAATTGCCAGACTTATTTTTTAACCAATTGCCTATTAGACCAAATAGTACGAGACTTAAGTTTTTCGACTATCGGGCAATGTATTTGACGATCCAGGGGCTAATAGTTTGCCAAATAATTGCAGTTCAGGCCAATTAATAGATGATTAATTGAGCTCTAGGTGAATTTGAAAGATTATATTGCGATGCACAATAGTGAGTTTCAAACATTCAGTCTGTGAATTTTACTCTAAATCAACACTAAATCCTTTAAAAACAAAGAGATAGAGTGTTTGTAATCTGGTCGGACTATCTGATAGTATAAACAACTGCTAACAACAGGTCGGAGTTGCTTGAGTTCGACTAGAGCTCAAGGTTACTCTTTGGAAATCACTAATCATCGGACCAGTAAAAATCAATAATAAAGCTGTCAGTGTTTAGCGAGTCCTTGAGACAAAAAAATATAGAATATTAATTATAAGTAGTAACCTCAATCGTAGGAGAAGGTATCGTGAAAAGACAAAACAAACTTTTAGTTTCTATTGCCGTCAGCATGGCGCTCTATGGAACTAGTGTTTCGGCCGAAGAGGCACAAGATGCTGAGGAAGAGCAAAGTAATGTCGTTGTTGTGACCGCGCAAAAGAGAACTGAGCGGGTAGCAGAAGTACCGATCGCAATATCAGTATTTGCTTCAGAAGCTATCGACCAAACAGGCATTCAAGAATTAAGAGAATTGGGTGACTATATCCCTAATATGGTTGTCACCCAAGGTACAGATTTTAACTCAAGAATCGTCATTCGGGGTGTCGGAGCTGCCAGTCGTAATATCGGTTTTGATTCGCGAGTTGGAGTTTATCTAGACGGTGTCTACTTAGGACAAGGCCCATCGGTTAACCAAGATTTAGTTGATCTAGAGCGAGTAGAAGTATTACGTGGACCTCAAGGTACTTTGTTCGGAAAGAATACGGTTGCTGGTGCGGTGAGTTTAGTTTCAAAGAAACCCAGTGGAGAATTTGAAGGTAAAGCAACCGTTAATGTCGGTAATTTTAACGCACTCGAAGCTAAATTAAATGTTGATTTCGCTATCACTGACGAAATCGCTGCAAAACTAGCGATATCATCAAGATCGAGAGATGGGTACATCAAAAACGTCTATACCGAAGGACAATTACCAACAACTTTGAATACTGTTGTTGGCGGTGTTCCAGTTTTTGGAATTCCTCTCCCATTTCCGATCGAAACTAATACACCACCTGATACCAGTGACGAACTAAACAATCAAGATACACAGTCATTTCGCGCGCAGTTGAGAATCAGACCTTCTGATGAACTTGATATCAATATCGCACTTGACGGTTTGCAATCTGAAAGAATGCCTATTTTAGGGGTGCCGATTACGACTACTTTTGGTGACACGCCTTACCACTTTTCTGATGTAGAAAATAACGAAGTTAATTATAGCTTTCAGGGTAGAGAAGAAAGAGATATTTCAGGGCTGAATATTAACGTTGAATATGATTTCGATAATGAATATGCATTCCGATCGATTACGGCATTTAGAGATACTGAGATCATCTATCAAAATGATACTGATTACTCACCACTCGACTTCTTGTATCTGTACTATGAAGATGATTATGAGCAAACGACACAAGAATTTCAGTTAATTTCTCCGGATGATTCAGACTTCAAATATGTGGTCGGTCTTTATTATTATTCTCAGGAAGCTACCTCTATTCGTGATGCGATTGGTGGAAATGCAGCAGGCTTTTTCGGTATAGGTCCGGGACAAGGTGCATTCCAATATGGCGAAGTTGATTCTGAAAGTAGCGCACTTTATTTGAGTGGTAGTTATCAATTGTCTGAAAGCTTAAAACTCGGTTTTGGCGCTCGTTATTCTGATGAAACTAAAGATGTGGTTTGGGATTTAGACGGTACAACTTCTGGAGCATTTGGAATAGGCACTACACCAGCAGGAGGTCTTATTGACTCTCGAAGCGATAGTCATTTTTCTCCAGCGATTAGTTTGAACTATGCTATGAGTGAGAGTACCCATTCTTATATCAAGGCATCTACAGGTTTTAAATCGGGTGGTTTTAACTTAGATTTTATTACACCTATCGATCTTGCCGAAGGGATTACTTTTGAAAAAGAGACAGTGAGAAGTCTCGAAGTAGGATTAAAAACATCTTTGTTAGACGAACGACTAACGCTTAATATGGCTTATTTCGATGCCGATTATGAAGATTATCAAGTTAACCAGTTCTTCGATTTAGGTTTTGATCCTGTAACAGGAACTCAGCTTACGTCTATCCGGATTACTAATGCGGCTGAAGTTGATACTAGCGGATTTGAATTAGAAGCTAACTATAAAGTGAGCGATGCTTTAACGATTAACGCTTCACTTGGTTTCTTGGATGCTACTTTTGCTGATTTCCCTGGTGGAACTTCAGCAATCGATCCTGTAGACGGGTCAACCATCCCGGTGAATGCAGCAGGTAATAAATTACCTGGCTCGGCTGATTTTAATGCATCATTAGGTATTCAGTATTATGCAAGTTTAGATTCGGTAGGTACTGATTTACTATTGAGACTCGATATGACTCATACTGGAGACTATTTCACTACTATTCAAAATGAAAAATCTCGTACGCTCACGGGCTCACACCCTTTGACTTTTGCGCTTGATTTACCTCATTCAGCGGCAGCAGGAGCACAACCAGTTGATGTCGATTTCGGTTACATTGGTTCAACGACCATGTTAAACGGAAGAATAGGTCTCATCGGGCAGGAAGGTTTCTGGGAAGTATATTTGTGGGGTAGAAATTTGACCGACGAAGCTACTCCAGTGGATAGCTTCCGAGAGTTCTTTGGTACTCTAGTTAACACACCAAGACAACCAAGAACTTATGGCGTAGAAGTTTCTTATAACTTCTAACCAATAGTTTCAATTGAAATAAAAAAGGAAAGCT
>JAHRVB010000178.1 GCA_019090895.1 Kangiellaceae bacterium | reverse complement strand
TTGTCAGGCGAGCGAGATTTTGAAGCTGAAGTCGTGTTTTGAGCAGACTGTAGAGAATTAGTAAGGGTAATCGTTCCCAAGACCAAAAACAGCAGGAAACTCACGAGAGTGAATCGCCACAAGTTCCTTTTAATCCATTTGTTAGCTATTGTCCTTAACACGATTAGAGTCCTTCTCTCCTAATTCAACCGACTCCATAATTCCATGGCCTTGTCAGTTGAGATTCAATACCTAAAGCATTGCTTCTAGTTCAAAAATAGCAACATGATTAATAAATGTCCAATTAATTGCTCAATAATAGTGGTAAGGTTCTGATTATTTTGAGATATTTTTGCAAACTATATAATAAGTTATTATTGAGCTATTTTATGCATCGCTAACAGCTAAACTCAATGTGAGATAAATGGCACACAGTTAGCAAGTACTTACCCCTGTGCGATATGTCGCACACGTCGTGCTAACAATCTCTCCTACAAAAGCCCGGATCTGGCAACTATACTCTGCCTCAAATTAGCCAAGAAGGTATAGATTATGCAAGTGCAAAAAAGAACAGGCGGTAAAACACCGGTCTCTTCATACAGAAGAACCGACAGAATCGTTAAGGGTGACCAGGGATATCATTTTAAAACTAGAGAAGAATCTCTTATGGGACCTTTTCCAACAGAAGCGGAAGCACGTTACGAACTCAATGTCTTTATTAAGATAAAACAAGTCGAAAAAGAATTCGGTATTTTTGACGCTTCACAGATCGCTTAATACACAGTACAATCTATGACAGATAACAACAAAAAACATATCATGGATGTAATAAAATGTCAGAAATCGCTAGAATGCGAGCTATTATTGAAAACGAATGCTTTATGCAGGACGTAGAACCTGATTTCGTTTCCAAAGGCTGTGAGTTCGCTATATACGAATACCAACAAAACTCCGATTTCGCTCAAAGCGTAGGCTCTGGCATCGCTGTCGCAATAAAATGCCAACATAATGCGAATAATTCTTCTGAATTGGCCATTAATTCGCAACTAATAAATGCATCAAAAAAACAGTACAAGTCTGCCTGACGGGCCTCTATTTAAATAAATCATATTCAGTTCTAAACCCTAACTGCTTGTTATTAATCGCGAAATACTCTGTATTGCAGATTACGGCTGATATTTACAATGTCCATTATCCGATGAGCTTACGCTAGTCGATAGGTATTATCCCGACCCGCAGTGCTTTTACTCTTATCTAAAATACTATAGAATCCTCTGCCCAAATTTTATGACCATATCGGCCCACGAGCCTTTATTTACAATCAATAGCCGAGGATTTGTCAATGCTGTCAGGACTAGATTTTGGAACGTCCAACTCTGCCATAGGTTTATCTCAAAGCGGCCAAATTGAACTTGTTTCCTTGTTCGAAGACGAAAAGTTCATTCCATCCACCCTATACACTTACGATAGAAACTTTATTTGCGAATACGTCGACCAGCAAACGAGCAGTGCCACACACGATGAGTACAGCCGAGAGCGTAGACATCAGCTGAACGCAGCAAAACGAATTCGAAATTTTGAAGGTTTTGAGAAAGATGAAGCCGTTGTTTTCTTCGGCAAGACAGCGCTAGAACATTATATCGACTCGCCGGAAGAAGGCGTTTTTATAAAATCACCGAAGTCATTCTTGGGGGCGACAGGACTTACCTCAAAACAAGTTCATTTTTTTGAAGACCTAGTTTCTGCGATGATGCTAAACCTAAAAAGCGCCGCAGAAGCTCAACGCCAACAAGAATTAACTCAAGTAGTGATTGGTAGACCGGTTAACTTTCAAGGGGTCAATAGCGACCAAAGCAACCGACAGGCAATCGAAATCATGACCCGATCAGCAGAACGCTGCGGTTACAAAGAGGTTGAATTTCTGTTCGAGCCACTAGCCGCCGGCGTTGATTTTGAATCACAACTCACGAAGGAGAAAATAGTACTGGTGGTCGATATTGGCGGTGGTACTACCGATTGCTCTATGGTGAAAATGGGTCCCTCTCATATTAAGAAAGTTGATCGTAGTCGTGATTTTCTTGCTCATAGCGGTCGCCGCGTTGGTGGTAATGATATCGATATCGCATTGGCTTACCATAGCCTAACGCCACTATTGGGTAGGGGTTCGCTGAAGAAAAAAGGCATCGAAGTACCGAGCGGGCCATTCTGGAGCGCGGTATCTATTAATGATATTGGCGAACAAACCAACTTTAATAGTCGCCAACTTTCTGAGTCACTTCTGCAACTACAACGAGATGCTAAACATCCTGAAAAATTGCAGCGATTGATTAAATTGCAGCAACAGAAACTTAACCATCGATTGGTACGTTCCGCCGAACTGTTAAAAATCCAACTCAGTGATTCGCCGTCAGTCGTTTGTGACCTCGATTATATAGAAGCGCAGTTAGCCACAAAAGTGAGTCAACAAGAATTCGCTGACGCAATCACAAAACCGACAAGGGCCATTGAAAAACTGATACAAGAATGCATCTCACAAGCTGCGACTACCCCCGACCTGGTCTACATTACAGGAGGCAGCGCCAAATCGCCGACCGTAAGAGAATCAGTTAATCGAGTATTACCCGAGATAGAAATATTGGATGGTGACTATTATGGAAGTGTTGCCGCCGGTCTTACTAAATGGGCGGATAAAATCTGGGGATAGCGACATTTCTAGTCGTACCCCCAAATTCTTATTCCCAGTTTGTTTCTCAGTCGTATTCCCAGTCCTATCGTTAGTTATTAGCGATTAACTCGATTTTCCGAGATCTAATCCATACCAACAGAATAAGACTAAACCACGAAAGACTTCCACCACCGGAACTTGAACTAGGTGCTTCGGCGATAGTGATGCTGAGCTGAGTGGATGCTTCTAGCTCTCCGTCCGATGCAAAAATGGTCGCAACATAAATACCTGCAGCACTAGGTGTTCCTGAAATGGTACCGTTGCTGCTAATCGACAAACCAGACGCAAGCCCCGTTCCGCGATAAGTTAACAGATCATCATTCGCATCATCAAAAGACGTGCTCAGCTCAAAGCTAAAGGCTTGGTTCTCTTCACCATTAGCGGTCAAATTCGCATTAAGCGCGTGAGGAGAAATGTTTATAACCTCTGTCAAAAGCGACTTAAAAGTTCCACGGCCGTAAGTAAATGCAAATAAGTTCGATTGTAAATCAAATCGATTGTAGACCAGTTTTTCCACTGCGACGTTGGGCATACCATCAGTGAGAGGATTCCAACTCACTCCGCTGTCCTCACTCACATACACTCCAATATCCGTCGCCACATAAAATGTTTCGCTATCGTGTGGCGCAATTAAAATGTCGTGGGTTGGCAGGTCGGGTAAACCCGCACTGCCTAGCGCATCAATTGCATTCCAATTAATTCCAGCATCAACGCTCAGCCACGCATGCTGCTCACCAAAAGTGGAAACGGTAGCAACGACTCGGCTGGCATTATTTCGGTCAAAGTTGATTGAAGAAATATAACCGTCTGAAATTTTAACGCTCTCCATGTTCGAATTTGAGCTGCCAGAAAGTGCCGATGTATGTCGATAGATAGTGCCATCAGTACCACCGGTTAACACCAAATTAGAATCACCCGGCGCAACGGCAACGGCCGAAAGACCATCGATATAATTCATTGTATATTCATCAGTACTCGCTTTAACCCAAGTATCACCACGATTATCACTTCGCCATAAGGCCAACCCCGCTAACCAAAGCCGTTGGTTATTATTGGGATCGAGAGTAAACGGTGTAATGAACAGACCTGGCGCATCAATCCCTCCAGCTATTTCCGTTGCAGTATTGCCACCGGGTTGAATATTAATTCTGACTAAATAAGCGTATTGAGAGGAAACATATACCAAGTTTGAATCTTCAGGATCAATCGCTGAATAAGAACCATCACCACCATTAATTACTTGCCAGTTTCCATCTGCGGCTCGCCAGATAGTGCCATTATCTTGCGCACCACCAATCAATGTTTGACCGTCTCTCGACACTGAACCATGATAAAACTGTGTGACTGCATAATTATTATTCAGTGAGTTCCAGGCGACTTGACTAGAACTAGGATCACAATTGTTGGTTGCTAAACCTGCTGTCGGATTGTTGGTTTGCCAGATTCCACCATCATTGGAAGCAAACATTCGATTTTCTGAAATTCCATCATAATCTGGATGATAAACAATTGAGTGATGATCGCCATGAATGTAACTCTCCTCGTCTTGTTCAGCCCACCAAAAAGAAGCCAAGGAAAAGTTTTCACCGCCATCGTCCGAACGCCATAGGTCGAGTCCTCCTGTCCAAATTCGATCAGCGTTAGTCGGATCAACGGTAATCAGGTTGTAGTACCAACCACCACCAGCTAGACGTCCGTCTTGATATTGACCAGACGAGTAACAGTCAAAAACGTAATTAGTGGTGGAAAGCAACGAGCGACTGTTAAAATTTTCTGAATTAACATCGGCGACTAAGTTCCAATTATCACCGCCATCTTCTGAGCGATAGAGCCCGTTAAGACCGTAAGGATAGGGTCCAAACTGATTTTGTGCAGACAACGCATAAACGATTGAAGGATCTGATGGCGCATACGCTAAGGTGGTTCTACCCTGATTTTGTTCCGCAAGAACAACATTCCATGAGTCGCCATTATCGCTACTTTTATACACGGCAGCCGTTTCAAAACTCCCACAGGAGACTAATAGTTCATTTGGGTTTGTTGCGGGACGTATTTCTATTTCGTGGCATCCGCCAACGCGAGAGCGTTGGTCTAAAACCAGTGCCCAATTATCTCCGAAATCAGTAGAACGCCATATGCCCACTCCAGTAGCTGCGAATGCCGTATTGTCAGCGGTCGCCCTTATTTTGTTTACAAATTGAAAATCAGGATTATTTAACGTGAAATCAACCGCGGCCCAGCTCTCCCCACTATCGACACTTTTATAGATGCCATTACCTTCAACTCCTCGGCTCCGAACGATGGGACGTCCAATGTAGACTCCTTCTCCAGTACCCGCCAACAGTGTAGAAGACGTTTCAGGAAATAGCGCGAGTGTTACTACCGCTAAATTTTCGATATCATCGGCAATGGCTTGCCAATTATTACCCGCGTCGTCTGATTTCCAAATTCCCCCTGATACACCTGCGGAAAAAATGGTATCAGAATCATTCGGATCAAAAATAAAACTGCGGGTACGACCGCCGACGTCTTGCGGTCCAAGATTAATCCATGATTCCGCTCGTTTTGTTTCATTGGCTTTTAAATAAAGACGTTTCTCTCTAATAGCCTCTACAATATTTTTCGATGAATATTGACTGATAGATTTGGAAAACCGTTTTCTTGCAAAATACTCTCCGGCACCGTTAGGTGATTGAGTTATTACTTGAGAACGAGCGCGTTGTTTAGCGTCACTTTTTAAAAGGTTGGCTTGCTCAGATTCACTTGGAAGATATGGACTATGGGAGTCCGACAAGAAAAAGTTAACACTGATTAGAAGCGTTAATAAAACTGTAGTTATGAGTAGCATCCATTTATTTTTCATTATTATTCTCCTAAAAAGATTTTATGACCTCTCGTTGAGTAACTGTATTTTGCCTATATTATTGCCTTATTCACGCATTTGATTGAGTGTTTTTAGGTATTTCCTGTTTCACTTACGAAAGACTTCGTTTTAACCTTATTGCGCTTGGCTTGTCACTGCAAGTAATAAATTCACAGAAAATAAACTATTTTGAGCAAATAACCCTACCAATGCAAACCTAGCAGACTATACAATTTCTGATGGTTAATTTTTCAAGTTCTCGCACACTACTTGCGTTTGACAGCATTTACCGATAGATTCCTAAGTCTCGCTCTCTTATTCATTTGCTGGATTTTAACTGATGGAATTATCACTACATCAACTAAGAGTTATTGGTTGCTTGATCGAAAAGTCACTGACTACGCCAGACCAATATCCATTGTCACTCAACGCTCTTACCAATGCCTGTAACCAAAAAAGTAATCGAGATCCCGTTCTTTCCCTTACCGAAAGCGAAGTGCAAGATACCATCGACACCCTCGCGGCCAAGGGACTAATAATGAACCAGTCAGGTGTCTCCAGCCGAGTAGCAAAATACAAACACCGATTTTGTAATACTGAATTTGGTGAGCTGCAACTCACCGCACAAGAACTAGGCATCATTTGCGTCTTCTTTTTACGAGGCCCCCAAACGCCGGGGGAATTACGAACCAGAACCAACAGACTGTGTGAATTTAACGATGTGCACGAAACAGAACAGGTATTAAACAAATTAATGGCGGGTGGTAAGGATGCTAAAGTGATTAGACTAGAAAGAGAACCCGGTAAACGAGAATCTCGTTATGAACACTGCTTCGGCGACTCGCAATTTAATGCCAATCAGTCCGAACCACAATTTAACTCGCATCCTTCGGAAGAGTCCCCATCAGCGATTACAAGCGATTCCAATTCGAATTTAGTTAGTAAAACCGACCAACGTGTTGCAGCACTGGAAGAACAAGTTGAGCTGATGCAACTTGAAATTGATGAGCTCAGAGAAGCATTAGAAAAAAATTAAACAACCAATATATCCCCCTATTACCCGATTATCACTAATAGAAAAGAGTCCCTTATGATTAAGTTTTTCAAGTTATCAATAACAATACTATTACTCTTGCAGCTCTTCAGCTGTAGTGATGATTCTACCGTCGATAAAGACCAGTCAATTCCACTTGAGTCTACTAGTATAAAAGATAAGACCTCTATTATTCCCGATGGCGCTCTTAGTGATTTGGCCTACCCAACTTATTACACCCTTGATCTCATCATCGATCCAAACCAAGAAGTTTTTACTGGACATGCAAAACTTGATATTGATCTTAATCGAGAAAGTAATGGTATTTGGTTACATGGAAAAGACTTACGAGTCGCCTCTGTTATTGTCGCGACCGCAGACGGGCAGGTTCATCCCGCTAGTTACTCTCAAAAATCGGACTCGGGAACCGCGTGGGTCGATTTTGGACAATCGATGGCTGCTGGAAAACTCTCCATTATTTTTGATTACCAAGCCGATTTCAATCGGAATTTATCGGGTTTATTTAAAGTCGAAGAACAAGGTGATGCTTATGTACTTGCCAAATCAGAATCGATTCAAGCGCGTAAATATTTACCGGGTTTTGATCAGCCCGGATTTAAATCACCTTACAAAATATCCATGACTATACCTAAGGGTATGGTGGCTATTTCGAATACTCGAGAAATTTCAACGGACAAGGTTGAAAACAATCAAGTGAAATTCCAATTTGCCGAAACGCGCTCCATGCCGACTTATTTATTATCGATTGCCGCAGGGCCATTTGATGTCATTGAATTCGATAATATACCGACCAATGAAATTAGAGATTTTGAAATTCCCTTAAGAGCCGTTGCCCGTAAAGGTCGAGCCAAAGACATGAGTTTTGTAATGGGGATCACCGCTGAATACATGCGGTTATTTGAGCAAGCGTTGGCCCAACCATACCCTTTTAAGAAATTGGATATTGTCGCTGCGCCACAGTGGCCAAGTGGCGCGACTGAACTATCTGCCGCCATCACTTACCGAGAACAGCGAGTATTGCTGGGGGACGATCCTGCACCCGGAGCAAAACTCAGCATTATGAATACCCATGCCCATGAAATTGCTCATATGTGGTTTGGTAATTTAGTCACGCCTCCTTGGTGGGATGATTTGTGGTTAAAGGAAGGATTTTCGACCTGGGCAACCCCAGTAATTTTAGAGCAGTTTGAACCGGGTGTTGGGCATGCTCTCAATGCCATTCGCTCTAACTTTAATACCATGGGAAAAGATTCCTTAGCCAGTACCCGCGCCATTCGCCAACCAATATTAAAAGATGCCAATATACGAAATGCTTATGATGGGATCACCTACCGAAAAAGCCAAGCGGTAATCCATATGATCGATAGTTATTTTGGAGCAGAAAAATTCCGTAAAGCATTGGGTAGCTATGTGGCGCAGTATGCCGATGGCGTAGCCGATTCACCTCAATTTTATAAGAGCATTGGCGAACAAACTGGCGAACCGGCATTGACTGAAACCTTCCGCCAATTTGTAGAACAAAAAGGGGTTCCTCAAATGGATACCAATGTTCAATGTCTCAGTAATCAACCCACAAGAGTATCCTTTAGCCAAAGCCGCTATCGCCCGCTTGGTTCACCTATCAACTCTAATCCCGAGTGGACAGTCCCAATGTGTGTGGGTTACAAAATTGACAATCGCATTGAAAAGACTTGCGGGCTCGTTAGTCCAAAAACGAATGTACTAGAACTCGATACCAAACAATGTCCACAATGGGTGATGCCCAATGCCAATGGTGCAGGCTACTATCGCTGGACTCTCCCTAGCGACCAATTAAATGCGTTGTTTGACGGTTATTCCTCTTTATCCGAAGGCGAAAAAATAGCATTACTTGATAGTGTTTTTGCCGGTTATGAAGCTGGTAAAGTTGACCATGAATTAATGTTAAAAGCGACTCATGTTTCTTCCCTGTCAACCCTAAGACCGATTGTTGAATTTCCGCTCTCTAAAATGAGCTATTACATTAACGATATCTTGCAACAAACAGTTGCTTCAGAAACAATTCAACTGATTACTCCTTGGTATCTCGATAAAATCGCTACGCTAGAATCTAAGTTAAACAAGCGAACCGATGCTGAACAGTTACTGCTGAATAATATTACCAAGTTTGCAGCCAATACACTCAAACACCAGCCACTGAGACAGAAGCTTAAATCAAAGGCCGAAGCATTCGTCACAATGGCGTTAGCTGACAAAAAAGCAAATGACCAAGCCGCAGATAAGATGGCCAAAGTACTCTCTAGTGACCTTTACACTACGGCGTTCACTATCGCCGTTGAAGAGATCGGTGAAGACTTCTTTAATCAACTCATCGAAGCAAGAAAAATTCTGGACAATCCATTGTTCGATAATTCAAGTGCTGCGGCATTAGGCGCGATACGCGATGTTGAAGTTCGTAATAAAGCGCAAGCTTATGCATTAAGTGAAGATATTGGTTCTCGGGAAAGTTTTTCAATGATTTATAATATGCTGGATAACCAAGAGTTAGGAAACGACCACTGGCAGTGGTTTACCAAGAACTTATCGGCGATCCTCAAGAAGGTACCTGCTCAGTGGCGACGACGTAGCCCAAGATTCGCTGGCGTGCTGTGCGAAAGTAGCCGCCTTGAAGAAGTTGATCAATTGTTTGCTAAACACGCAGACGAAGCACCGGGGCATGAACTGGCTCTCAAACAAACCAAAGAATCAATTGTGCTTTGCGCCGCGCTTAAAGCCCATATGAGAAAGTAAAAATAATGAGTCGGGTGGTTTGCTTTATTCCGTCGATAACTGAAACACTGATCGATTGTGGTGTTGAGGTCGTCGGCAGAACTCGTTTTTGCATTCATCCGACTGATCAGGTTAATTCCATTGCAATCGTAGGTGGAACTAAAGATGTTAAATGGGATAAAGTAATCGCCCTCTCAGCCGATCTTGTGATACTTGATAAAGAAGAAAATACCCTTAAAATGGCCAACGGTTGCCCACTGCCCTATTTCGTTCTGCACATCACCGGTGTCGATAATATTGCAGGGGAACTTGGAAAACTAGCCGAAAAACTCAACAATTCTGCGCTTACGCAAGTTGCTCATCGCTGGCGAAAGATTTCAAATACCAACAAAACTACTGTCCGAACAATCGAAAAACTTCCTGGAATGATTCGTTCTTTGCATTCATCAAGCGCTCGTGAATCCAATGCTAATAAAGTGATTGCTTTCCCATTCAAACGGATAGACTATATGATTTGGAAAGATCCTTGGATGGCGATTGGTCCAGAGACATTCATTTGGTCAGTATTAGCGAAGTTGGGGTTCGAAAGTTATCTAATTCCCCGAGACGAGAAATATCCCAATTTGGGTGAATGCCTAGATCCAGACCCGAAATGTTTTTATTTCTTTTCCAGCGAACCCTATCCATTCGAAAAGTATGTCGACCAGCTTGCCGATAAAGGATTCAACGGAGCAATTGTTGATGGTGAATGTTTCTCTTGGTATGGAACAAGAAGTCTGAGCTTTTTAGAATCAGAACTTTCTAGAAACTGAACTTCCTAAGAACTATAACTTTTGAAACAATACTTTTAAAACAATACTCTTGAAACAGAACTCTCTAGTTTGCACACGCACTAGATTCATGTCATCGATTTTATCCTGGTTCAGTTTCTTTCACTTCATAAATTTCTAACCAGTCAGCGGTTTCAGACTGCATGATTAATGACGTTCGTTGGCTAATTTCAATCAGATCCTTATACACCAACGGCTGGGGTAAATCGTTTAACTTTTGACGTTGACGTTCTAATTTTTTAAGCATGGTTTGTGAACGCTGTGAAGAAATATCAAACTCAGCATGATTTCTAATCGCGAAAGCTGCGGAACCTAACATTGGGCAGACCGCTGCCAAAAATCCGAAATAGTGACCGAGATGATGAAGCTCTAACGGATCGATATTTACCTGCAGCCCAACCAGTAATTTAGTCACTAGTTTTGCAGAAACAAATACAAATGCCAGTACAAATAATACATAACTGAATTTTCCCAAATTATGTCCCACCAAGTGCATGCGATGCGAGTTATGTTGATGATAGACCACTTGCCCAGCCAGTAACTTCTCGGTCAAATAATCTTTCGCTCTAGACAGTGACTGTTGATTAATGGTGACAGAATCAAAATTCAACCAGCGCTTTATTGATTCTGAATAAATGATAAGCCAAGTTCTACCCACACTATGCGCTGTTTTAACATGAGCTTCATTCGAGTTTTTATGGCGTTCCAGACCTTCAGTCGAGAAAGTAACACCTAAACGATTGAGTAGCGGAGAGACTCTTAAAATTTCTGCTAATGAGCGATACTCTAACCATTTAATGTGATATCGCTTTTTGTGATCATTTCGATAAATAAGAAAAATAGCCACTAAAGCAAAAAATTCCGCCAGAGCAGACGTCAGGGCTAACCAACCAATTTCCGAAAAACCGATCGCGATGGCGGCATTGATTAATGCAAACGCGCCAAGACAATAAATCAATACAAAAGAACTTCGATGAGCATTCGCATACTTTATGGCTAAATGGTCAGCTCTCAAGAACTGTGCAAAAAGCTGATGACAGTTTGCTGATTTGTTAAATTCTGAAACTTGTTCTGTTCCCTGATTGGTCGCTGATTGTTCCTTAGATGGTTCAGAGCTACCCGCAGAATCATTTTCTTTAGGACGAGTATTTTTTGGCGAAAAAAGATTAACAAATCGAGCGAATATATTCCGCCAACTAAACAAAGAATTTGCGACACCAATGGGTCCTTGATAGTCGAAATCGGGTGATACTTTTTGACTCACCAAACTGCTTTCAGCAGCATAGGCGGTTATTCTTTCGAGCGCATGTTGTTGGACAACAACTTCACCTTTGTCATTTTTTTCCTTAAGTAGTGAATCGAATAATAATATTTCTGAAAGGATGGTTTTTAACTCTACTTTACCGATCCCCTCTTTAGATTCTCCTTCACTCGCCAGTGCGTTCGTTTGCCATTCAATCACTTTACGAGCCGATGCTGGATTCGACTTTAACAAAACAGGCTGATTTTGTGTGTCACTGGATAAAAGTAAAAACACCGGAATAGCGGATGATTTTACCAGTTTTTGGAATCGTTCATCCGAAACCACTGCTTCTCGATGACTTCCGCATATAACCAAGACATCGCTATGTGACTTGATTTTCTCGATCACTTGCCACTGGCTATTTTGTCCTGAGTTAGTTTGTCCTGAGTCAACCGGTGCCGAAGTAGCCTTTTCTGAGATAGCCTTTTCTGAATCAACTTGCTTAATTGATAGGGAATGAGTTACCGAATCATTCTGTCCCTTTTCATCATTGATGCTTACGGTCATATGTTCAAATTGGCTGTGCTCGCCGGTAAACTTGGCTGAAACTGTCGCGAGCGGAGAATTACAGCCTGAATCTGATACAAGCCTAATGACCGGATGGCTAACTGAATAAATGCACTTAGCAACGTCTGAAGAAGATAAATTGGCGCAAGTATCCACAACGTTACTCAAAAAATCGTTTAACAAATTTTCAAGGTCTACTTGCTCGGCGTC
>JAHRVB010000012.1 GCA_019090895.1 Kangiellaceae bacterium | reverse complement strand
TTTAGGAAAAGCGAGGTTGATTGATAATTTGACATTCTCGATCATCCCGATCGGAATATCTTTATAAAGACCTTTATAATCGATAGCTTGTTTCTCTGAGGCATCGCTTGAAGTGGATACCAAGATTAACAAGTAACAACCTAATAGCATTAGAACTGAATTTGTTTTTATTTTATACAACATAAAATAAAATCGTTATCTAGGAAAAATAACGATTTCCTCAGTGTATGATTTATTGACCGCATTCAATTCAACAAAAGGAAGTAAATATTCCCCCTTAGCTTCCGTTTCCTTTATGCGCTTATCGGACATTTCAATCACTTGACCATAGCAAGTAGTCACCTCTGCCATAGAGCTGCATATTTTCCCGGAGTAAGCAGCATATAGATTTTTCGAGCTTTCATTTGTGCTTATAGGCAAAAATGTACTACCTATTATCTGTTTACATTGCCCTAAGAAACTATAATTTTCAGATGATGGATCGTCCATATAATGGTCAATAATTGACTGGTCGTTTCTTCTTGCTTTTAGCTTACCAACTTTCACTCCCCTTTTTCTAAGGCCTCTTTCGCACGCTTTAAATTCTGGAGTATTCGATTGATTAAACACACAACTTTGATTGCTAATATTAAAACTCTTTAACCTATCTTTTTCTTCGATATTATGAGATTTATCCTGAAAAAGAGTAGATGCGAATTTATAAGGATCATAAACTGAATCGCTTTTTATACTTCTGAGAATTCTACGTGTACCGTAAGTCACGTCGTGATCTTTATTATTAGTTAATGTACTGATCATTTCTTTACACTCAATTTCGGCGGTAAAAAGTTGAGATGATAGAGTCCCTGTCACTAGTTCCGCTAATTTTTCAATCGTTGGTGCATCGGGTGCAACTTTTGATTGATTATAGGTAACTGAAACTAACCCTGTTGAATTAAGCGCTATTAGTTTAGACAGCGTTGATTTTGGCGGCTTCTTATTGAGAAGATCTTCCATTTCACTGCCAAGAGATTTGTTAGGAAAGCTAAATGTGATTGAAGCAAATAGTAGGGCTAATAAGATGTTTCGCATATTACTTCCAATTATTTATTGTTTTTGTAGTCGAGCAAAGGGGATCGCTGTTTATTTGTGACAACTGATATTCCCATATTCTACTGGTGTTTGCCAACATGGTTAAGAGCTAATCCTTGATAGAATTTGATATAACCCGTAGCGAATCCCTTTGCTTAATCATCCTTTAAAGTATGCTATTTGACAATTAATCACCTATAGCAATTTTTAAAAGAGTGTTAGGACGCGCAAATTGACTAATTCTAGCCGCAGAACAACAAGTACCGTATGCACTCACAAGAGAAATAAATCACAACCTGAAGCTTTCCATGTAATAAGCTATGGGGCTCATCCATTTCTCAAACGTCTTATTCTATAAATTTTGAAATTATCAGTCCGTCCGATGGTTATTAGTTCTCTTTGTATCCTGGCCCTCTCACCACAACACCAGGTGTCGCCCCTGTATGCTTACCATTATCCAAAACCTGCACACCATTAACAAATACATGGGACATACCACTGCTAAGCTGATGGGGATCTTTAAAGGTTGAATTATCTTGAATCCCATTTGGATCGAACACGACTATGTCGGCAAAGTAACCTTCGGCCAATAATCCTCGCTCTTTGATTCTTAAATTGGCTGCGGGCAACGAGGTTAACTTCCGAATGGCCTCCGTTAGGCTGATCACCTGTTCATCACGAACATATTTACCTAACAGCCTTGCGATATTTCCATAAGCTCTAGGATGCGGGTTTGACTCTAAAAATGCACCTTTGGGCTCTAACGATTCAGCATCGGAACCAAAGCTCATCCAGGGCAAGGCTATTTGTTTTTTGACATTCTCTTCGCTCATTAAGAAATAAGCGGTTCCCACTCGAAACCCATCTTCAATGACTAGATCTATTACAGTATCTTCTGGGCTTGTACCTCGCATTGTTGCGACCTCAGCAAGTGTCATACCCGTTAAACTTTTAAGTTTCTCTGTTTTAAAACCCAACAGAATCATTCCCTCTGGCCCTGCAGCGTAAAATAAGTTTTCCCAATCGTCCGCATTCTGCTTCATTTCAGCGATAACTCTTTTTCTTATTGCCGGATCTTTTAACCGTTTTTCCCAAGCCTTTTGACCACCCTCTTGAACCCAAGGTGGCATGCTCGCATCCAGACCTGTCGCTCCAGCGGTGTAATTGTACATATCAGTTGTAATATTCAATCCTTCTGCACGAGCTGCTTCAATTTTATCGACGACTTGCTGAAACTTATCCCAGTTTTGTGCACCTGCCATTTTTAAATGATAAATCTCTGCAGACGCACCGCTCTCTCGGGAGATGGTAATCAACTCGTCTATTGCTTCCAGTAATTTGTTACCTTCACTTCGCATGTGAGAAATATACATACCGTCATACTTAGCGACGACCTTACTAAGTTCTATCAGCTCTTCTGTCGGAGCATAAAAACCAGGAGCATAGATCAACGATGAACCTAAACCCATTGCGCCTTGCTGCATCGCGCTATCTAACAGTTGTTTCATTCGTTGCATTTCTTCATCAGTGGCGTCACGATCATCCTTTCCCACTTCATGAATTCGTAAGGTCGTTGCGCCGACAAATGAAGCGACATTGGTTGATATTCCTTTCTCTTGCAACATCTCTAAATAGTCATTGAGAGTTGTCCAATTGACTTCATATTTAATGTCGGTTTGACTATCCAACAACTCTTGCTTCATCTTTTTGTTAACGGGTCCCATTGACCAACCTTCACCCATTACTTCAAGTGTTACCCCTTGCATAATATCGCTCATTGATCGACCATCATGAATTAAAGACTCAGTCGCCCAGCTCAGCATATTGATAAAGCCCGGTGCAACCGCCATTCCTTTTGCGTCGATTTCTGTTATTCCTGGCGCTAACGAATTTCCAATCTTTACGATTCGATCATTCTTAATTGCAATACTAGCCTTTAATGGCTCTACTCCAGTTCCGTCGTAAACAAGCCCATTTCTTATCACTAGATCATATTCTGTTGTGGGCATTGCTTCTGGTGTAGATATAAATTTTTTCGGCGCCGAGAATTCAGCATCAGGTTCCGAATTGCAAGAAGCCAACATGACAAACGATAAAAAGGATATGCAGAGTACTTTAATTGATTTCATTATCATTTCCCTATTTTTATGTTTTAAAAATAATGCGGCCGTATTTTCTAATAGCTAACGCAAACCAAAATCGGCACGTCCCCTGTTATTAAACTTGGTCTATTCTATTGGGCCCTTTTATCAAAACAATTCTTAAGTTTTGTGTTCTTTGGAACTTTCTCATTTTGCTCTCAGTTATTGAGTACTGTTTGCTAGTGTGAGTACTATGACTAAGTTATAACAATAATGAAACATCAAAATCAACTCTGGCCTGAAGAGGAAATTAGATTTAATTCACTCTGACCCAGGAGGATCCCCACAAAATTGAACAATGCTATAGATTTTCAACCCTCGGAATTTGAGACTTTATCGTAGTTTTAACCAAGAGACTTGAGCAACTTGGCAAATTTGAACTGTGTTTCTTTAGAAATAGCCGTGGTCCAACTTGATGCTTCCTCAAAACGATCCACTGCAGCAACTTCAATCAACAGAATCCCTTTTTTGTCCAAAGTAACTGATCGACTTCGTAGATCTGTATCGCTGTGCTGGCGAGATATAAGCTCCTTTTTCTCTAGTCGGTTTAACGCAGCAGTCATTGCACCAGATGTCAGCAACGTCGTTTTGCTCAGCTGGGTTGGCGTCAACCTATAAGGCGACCCTTTGCGTCGAAGCGTGGCAAGAATATCAAATTCTGTATACGACA
This sequence comes from Kangiellaceae bacterium, assembly GCA_019090895.1. Lineage (GTDB taxonomy): Bacteria > Pseudomonadota > Gammaproteobacteria > Enterobacterales > Kangiellaceae. The sequence continues at coordinate 20,477 of JAHRVB010000012.1, read as the reverse complement.
ATCCATGTGGCTTGAGTACCTCTGATGCTGACGAAGACATAAGATGACCGAGCCGAATAATTCTGCCGACTATAGCCATACCTGAAGTATCTAAGTCCACCCGTTCTTCGACCCATTCAGAAATTAGTTGGTCAATTAAATCGCCTTTCATTCTTCTAACAACCTCATTGGTTTGCCATTTTTCTTTAATTTATTAAATCTAACGCTCTTTGTATTAATTACCTTTATATCAAATATCTTTACATAAAGATACTTTCATGTATACACTGTATTCCCTGTAATCTGGGAGATATCAATGAAACGTCCGTTCATCTTAATACTTTGTTTGGCTTGTCTAACAGCCTGCCAAAATCAATCACTGAAGGTAGAGAATACTGACACAGTCGCTCTCTCTTTCGAAAGGGCCACACCGGAGAATCGACCATTAGGTTGGTACATTGAAGAATATACTCCGTTAGCCTCCGTCATTGTTGCAAATAGCTCTTCCGCCTATGATGGTCGTTCGGTGTTAAGTATAGAAAATAAAGGCGATGAACCTGTCGTTTTCTATACAACACTTCCCGAAATAAAAAAATGTATTACTAAGCTAAAAATTTCTGCACAAGGAAGGTCAACTACTGGTGGAAAAGTCGCATCCGTTGTTTTTGTGGCTGGCGCTGATAGCCCAATGATAGCTCCGACGTTGGATTTAGGCAGTAACTGGACAAACATCCAGCATGAAATAAAGGCTTCCGGCAAATGTTTGACACTTCCAAGTTACTTCGGTTTTCTATCCTTTGGTACACTTCATCTTGACAACGTCGTACTGACGTTTAATGAGAATTCACCCATAGAGTATTTGCATTTGTCCCCACTTTCGGAGAACAATCTAAATGCCATCTCCAGAATCTCTGCAACATCGGACTTCGATTCAGGAGGTCCGGCTTTAAAAGAAATATTTGAACGTAAAGTACTTGGCCTAGGCGAAAACAGTCACGGTGCTGCCGCTCTTTTCAAACTGAAGTTAGATTTACTAAAAACGCTTGCTGCTCGTAATCTAGGTGTTGTCGCACTAGAAATGCCGGCTGCGGCGGCTGAGATTGTCGATGACTACGTCGCCGGTAGAGCGAATGATCGAAGCCGCGTGATTTCAGCGTTGATATATCCCGCCTGGCAAACCTACGAAATGTTAGCTGTCGTCGATTGGCTTCGGGAGAGAAACGCCACAGCAAAAGACCCTATTAAGTTTGTCGGTTTTGACGTTCAGCACCCCCACCTAACTTTACAAATACTAAAACGTAACTGGCCAAAAGAAAGTCAACAACTCGACAAACTGGCCGAAGCTATGGAGAAAGATATAGACACAGCCTTAAAAATACTGGCGAGCTTAAATCAGAAGGAAAATCTATCGGATGCAAACAAGCGTTATCTCCGATTGATCAGTAGAGGGTTGCTTGCAGGTCGTTTGGACTTAGGAGGTCAATCGCGCGACGCCTACATGGCAATGGAAGTCATTGAGATTGTTTCTAAAACAGATCGTCAAATTGTTTTGTGGGCCTACAATACACACATAACTAAAGTTGCAGGTGCAATGGGGGCTTTTCTTTCGGCAAAGTTTGGAACAACTTATGCGAGTATCGGGCTAACATTTGGTAGCGGCAACTACTCTGCATTGGGACCGGCCACTCCTTATTTAGCAGAAGCACAATATAATGAGACTCATGAATCTATTTTATCCAAGGCGAACATCGACGGTCGATTTATTGCTTTGATGGACCTACCTATAAAACACCCACTGCTAGACTTGAGAGGTTTTAGATATATTGGTTCTTCTCCACAGGAACTCGGGCAGTTTTTACCTCACAACCTTACATCACATTTTGATGTTGTTGGGTATGTTGAAAAGACTACGGCTACAACTTTTCTTGTGGAGCATAATTTTTAGTTACATTGTTGATTAATAAGAACCAAACATTTGAGTTTCAAGTTCGTCTGATACTACCTTGGTCGCTAATTCAATCAGCTAAGTAAAATCGAGAATCATAAAAGAGTGTTGTAAGTAACATTGAGCTCTTTTACTACACAAGCATCATCTATCAATTTAATCACTCGATTCTGGCCCTTCATGCCCAGCGACTCAACAAAACTTTCAGTAAACTCTAGTCCATCAACGGCAAGACTTTTTTGTCCATTTTTCATCTCTGCAAACTTTATTTGTCTTTAAAGCTTCGTCGACCCACATGGCTCGATTCATTCGCAAACTTTCTTCGCTGTCAAAAGATAATAGCTGGCATAGAATAAGGGTCAGAGTCTGAAAGAACCCCACAAATTTATCGCCTAACAATATTCCAGACCATCAACTAAAACTTTGATTTCTTCAATGGCCTTATTGAAATGTTCTAGTTTAGCTCTAAATCTTTTACTAAGTATACTTCTTAATCCCAACGTCTGAAATGATAAAACGCGGCGATTTTTTATTGTATTTGCTTGATAATGTCTATGTTCATTTTTGGTGTGAATAATTAGACCTACAATTGTTAACACGATATTGGCGAAGCTAGCTAAAAATATCAGTACCGACAGTCTGTGTCGATCTTTCGTTTTATTTTCACCAAGTCCTAGTCCATATTGTCGGCTTTTCATATCCCTAAATTCTTCTTCGATTTGCATGCGAGTTCGATATATTGCGACAACCTTTTTGGCTAGTTTCCGATTAGCTGGAAGTGAGCTACAAAGTAACCAAGGGTCGTTTGAACGCTTTGCATAGGCATTTGACCGTTTTGAGTGTCTTCGTTTTCCTATCCGGTTAATAGAATGTCGCCCTTTAGGTTTTTGCTTGTATAAAATCAAATGACAATGGAATGGTTTAGAACGATTTATTTCACCTTGGATAAGCTTCGGTGTTGTTCGCGCTTGTGGATAGAGCGTAGTTATACATTGCCATTCGTGTTCATCGGTTCGGTAAAAATTCGGTTTTCTTGAGCGTCCTACGAAGTACCAACCTAGGCTATCCACTTCTCTGAACCAAGGTGTTTTGAAACCTGCATCAGTCACTATAATTGGCTGCTTTTTATCTCCAATAATATTCTTCAGCTTTTCTAAAAATCGCTTATGAGTAGCAGGTTTTTCCTTGGTCCTTATTGAATGAACTTCTTGATAAATCACTAAAGATCGCCCAGAAAATTTAGTCGAGGCTCGTATCAAAAAATGACGTTTGTAAGGATCTAAATCTGACCAATCGATATGAATAACGGGCTGATTGACATGGTGAATAAATTGGCCAGAAACCTCGGCATAAATATCAGGTAACTCAGTTAGAAGATGACTATTCGACAATAATCTATCCGCTCTTTTGATGTCATTCTTCTCGTATGATTGAGAATGAATTCCCCTACCGATTGATGTAACGGTAGCGCTCGCGCCGTGCATAATGCTATTAATACACGCGGAAACTGAATTTCTCCGGTATTGATGCATGTTAGGCGTGACAAGCATTAAAAATTTGTTCAATATAGCTGTCGCATTCATAGTGTTTACTCGATTTGTGATGTTTGGCGATTGATCAGATCACCAAACACTATGAATGTTCCCTAACTTATTAAATTTCTTTGATTATTTGTGGGGATACCCCAGACTCTGACCCAGATTAATTAACTCTTAAAACCGATAGTATAAGTTCCCGCTGTTAGTTGTTCTAGGTAGAATTTCTCTGTTCTGACTTGTAAAAGATGCCGGGCAATTTACAAATAGAACCCATAATTAATAATGTCAAAGTGACGCCTATCAGCAAGTATCCTATCAGATCTAATAACAACACTTCATTTTCACTACAGACATTAAACTCAATACAGCCAGCAGGGATTAAACCCGCCGACACAATGCTCAAGAGCACAAAAAATAAGATTATATAAATAACAGTAACAACCACTCTTCTAATCCATGATGGTTTTTCAGTTCGATATTCAGTGTTTCGTTCAGTTAGCTTATGATTGGCAGGTGCTTTGTTCTCATCAATAAACACAACGATACTTTTCGACAAGAGGTCATGCAATGCTTGATGTTTTCTGGTAAAAACAAGAGCAATAAGTGAATAAATCCCTAGTATTAATTTAGTTATAAAACGCCCGTAACATTGGAGTAAACTTAAATTTTTGTCAGTATTAACATGACTTATCTTAATTCCAGCAATTCTGTGACCTATGGAACTACCGCTGAAATACACTAACAAAGGCTCCAAGCTAAGTGCGGGCACTACTATAATCAATGCTCGTAATACCTCGTTATTTACACTGTTCTTGCTCGACAGTATCGCTATTGTAATAAAGAAAATTCCTAGAATAGCGGAGTCCCAGAGCATTGCCTGGATGCGAAGGAATAATTTAGGATAACTTTTCATTTTATTACAATCCTTTTAATAAAACCCAACAGTCATTGGTTTTTTAATAGCATATCACTAATTAGTCTGAACGACTCGAAACTTATTTGAAATTTTATTCCGAACACTCTCTATTGGCTCGATCTTTTCTTTCACATATAAATTCATTTCCTTGAATGTCTAATGCTATAAAATATGACCACAATGACTTACTCATTAGCGTGTATTATCTTAAAGACATTATTTTGTATTCAGAATCCATGAACCCCGATTTTTCGTAAGCTCTAATTGCTGCCTTATTGTTTTTATGCACGTATAGGCGTAATTCAAGTCCTTGCTGTCGCTCCATTTCAGAATTAACGGCATCAAGTAACAATCCCATTCGTCCCTTGCCTCGTTGAGTGGGTGCCACGTACATACTTTGAATCCACCAATAAAAACCTGCGTTCCAGTCACTCCATTCTCTTAGTGCAGAAACACTGCCTATTGGATTGTTATTTTCGTCAGTAAGGACCCAATAAATAGCAATAGAATTATCTTCGAGCGCTTTTCCGATGCCTTGCTCAAGCGTATCAGGAATTTTGACACAGCCCTCCGCCTCTCTTGCTTCTTCGGCAGTGAATTCTACTAAAAAGGGTAAATCTTTAAGCTCTGCTTTTCTTACTTGCACTCACGTCTCCGGTGATAATATTCTATGGCTCTCTTGCCCGAATTGATCGAGGCTAAGTTTTGCACTTAAGCAAATACCGGTCAGGGAGCAAATTGCTAAACTATTCATCCAAATAGTACACAGTAAAACGGGCGCTATCAGTTCTGACACCAGATTTAAATTGAATAGTTCTTGATTCTAGATAGCAGTGAACAGACCTATATCCAACTAAGTATTTTGCAAACTGCTCTGCACTGGACCAGCTAGAATTGTGATTACATTTCGTTCCAGTGCTGTTTGAGCAAAACAGCTTAGATTCCTTGTTTTTGCCAAAAAGAGAAGGTTTGGCTCGCTGAGAAGTATCCGGTTTAGTCACATATCGAGAAGAATCAATGGATAACTCTCTATACTTTCCATCTTCGGAATCACAGGCGTATGCGAAACTACTGAATGAAATAAGAAATATTACCAATAATGTACTGGTGCGACTCTTAGTAAGTTTTAACATGGTAGTTATCGGACGTTTATATTCAATTAATCTATTTTCAAATATTAACACAGTTATTGTTAACGACTAGAAATCTTAACGTGCAGTGATTTGCACAGAACTAAGACAAGAGTCACTTATCTGAGAAGCTTTTTGAACTCAAGTTTCGGTCATAAGCGAACTATATAAAATTCACTCTGGTCCTAATTACTAAAAACTAATACAACTCGATTTGCTAGTTTTTTTCTCAATAATTTTTATCCTAGTTTTTTGATCTGACAATTAAAATCGTGCCCTTATTAATCCCGCGAAAAGCAGTGGCAAAGAAACTAGAGCAACTCAACAGTTTGGGTTATTCGCTCTGCAACTTTACATTGTGATAATACCGATTGGTGTGGCTACAAATGGTGATTAGCTGTTTTTATATCTATCGAAGTAATAAATGGATAGTGAGTATTACTGGTAGAGTTTGATACGAACATGTCCAATTTTCGCTGATTTTTAAAATGCTCGTTACATTACCTCCCTCCTTTGTGGACATCAGTCATTCCATTGACTGGACGATAAAATTATCTATTTTGCAATAGAACCCTGATTAGTTTCTGATAACCTGATACATTGAGGGATAATGTGGCATGTCCTCCGGAAATCCTTCTCCCAAATTCTTAAGCTCATCTGAATTAAGAGCGCTCATAAAATCTTCTGCGTTTTCCCATTCAGCAACATTGATGTAGTGAAATTTCGCATCAGGGTCTAAAGACTTGTGTAACTTGGTACCGATATATCCGGATTGCTTTCGAAAATACTCTGCGTAACTATCCCATATAGCTAATGCTTGAGCTTCTTTACCTGCAGGTACTATTATCGGGTTAATGACCAATATATGCTCAGAGTCATTGGCAAGCACTTCAACACTTGTCCAGCTAATAAACAACGCGCTTAATAAAAGAGCAGATTGTATTAATTTATTCATGATTGTATTCCTCTCTTATTAGCCTTTAGTTATCGTGGCGAGATTATTTAGTATGTTGTTCCAACCGCCATCATGGTTGTTTCTTTCTTCTTCATTGTCGAAGCCCTGATGATGAAGTATTATTTCAGTTTCATTGGTTGATATAGGGGTGAAGCGTAGAGATACGAGACTGTCTTCACCAACATGTGGTGATAGCCAGGTGAAAGCGAGTTGCTCGAATTCATTGAATTCTCTGTACTGGCCATGAATCGGAATGCTATTTTCACCAACTGACATTAAAAGACTATATTTCCCATGATAGCGAGGATCTGTTTTAATATCGGTGATTTCTGTGCCTGGCATCGGGCACATAAATTTCTGCATAGTTTCAGGTTCAATCCACGCCTTAAAAAGAGTTTCTGGTGAAGCCTTAACTATTTTTTTTATAGTAAGCTGAATGTTAGTTGTCATAATTTAGTCCTTTGTTTTATTTTCTACATAATCCACTAAAGCATCAAGTCGTGAGCTCCAGAAATGTTGATAAAAGTGCAGCCATTCATATGGGACTTGCAGGCTTTTCCAGTTCACAGAAATAAAATGCTCTCTACCATTGATGGTGCGTTTAATAAGCCCCGCTTCCTCTAAGACTTTTAAGTGTTTTGAAACACCATTTAGACTCATGTCAAAAGCAGCGGCTAATACGCTTACACGCATTGAGCCCGATTCTCGAAGAAGCTCGATTATCTTTCGACGGCTCGGATCAGCCAGAGCGTGAAACGCATCGGAAAGTGCTTCGTTCTTCATTTTTGAATCGCATTTATTATCAACCATTTGGTTGAGTATATATTCAACCAAATGATTTTGCAATATATTTCTTTAACATGTTGTTTGCATGCACAGAGAAACAATGACAACTGTGTTTTAGCCTTACAAATACGATGGGTTCTGCTTTATGGATACAGAACTAGTATCAGAGTGAGTTGTTTTTTTGGGGGGGGGTTGAATTCATATTTCTGTCTTAAGCAGACTATATAAAATTCACTCTGTACCTAAATACTAAAGGACAAATACATTTAGCTTCGCTTGTTACTTTCTTAATAATCAAGTTTTATGTTTTATGATCGGGCAATTAGAGACACCCCATTAATTCTCTTACATCTAAAAGTAACCAGTGTTTCAATTTATTGATTTTCATATATTCTAAATAATTTCATCACAGCGAACCCTTTAACTCCTCCTAGTCGTCTTATAACTAAGCCACCAATATTGGCTATTTGTATTTTCAAAACACTATCGAGGATTTCTAATGACCCAATCGTATAGCACCGCGCTCATAATCGGCGGCAGTCGAGGCACTGGGCGTGCTTTAGCAATAAAACTAAGTGAATCAGGTACCCGCACTATTGTAGTTGGCCGAACGCTGCGAGACCTAGAGCAGCTAAAGAACGAATATTCAAGCATTGAAATATTGGCTCTAGATGCCGCTGCTGAAGAGGTCGCAAGTGAGCTCTTGGCGGAATACGAGCCCGACCTGCTTGCTTTGGTCGGCGGTGTTCAGCCCAAAATGGACACTATTAAGCACCTCAGCTGGGATGATTTTTCTTCAGCTTGGAATACTGATGTAAAAATTGCTTTTGAATTTACCCAAGCCGCTTTACGATTACCACTGAAAAGCGGGGCTCATATTGTTAGCTTCTCCAGCGGTGCATCACTGCTTGGTTCTCCCTTGTCTGGCGGATACGCAGGCTCAAAGCGCATGCAGTATTTTTTGGTGAATTACGGCCAGCGCGAAGCGGATATCTCCAAATTGGGCTTGAAGTTTACCTCGATAATTCCTAAGCAGCTCATGCAAGGTACTGATATTGCAAAACAGGCTTCATCCGCCTATGCTGATGCAGCAGGCAAAACCGCCGAGCAGTTTATGGGCCAGTGGGATAAACCTTTAACACCAGACTTAGCCGGCTCACTGGTTTACAATCTGATAACTGAATCAAATGATGCTGGGGTTAAGGCATACACCCTAACCGGACAAGGCGCAGAAGCAATGGACTAGTCGGTTATGACGGTATCAACAAAACAAACAGATTTTTCAACTTTAGAAGAACTTGAAGATGCGGTACGTGAGCTTCGTCCGCAAATTCATCGTTTTTGTGCGCGTATGGTAGGTTCAGTTATTGACGGTGAAGACATTTTACAATCGTCTCTAGTTAAGGCTTTTGAAGCCTTGAAGCGTGGCGACAAAGTTGAAAAGCTTAAACCTTGGTTGTTTCGCATCGCTCACAATGTCGCTATGGATTATTTAAGGTCGCGTAAATTTAAAGTTATTATGGAACAAGAGCATATAGAACCTGAGCAAGATAGGCATTCGAACGAAATAACTATTCTTATCAACGATAATTTAAAATCCCTGATAGTGTTGCCGCCCATGCAAAGAAGTGTGTTGATCTTAAGGGAGCTTTTTGGTTATACGGCAGAAGAAGTTTCTGAGTTAATCGATTCCAGTGTCAGTGCCGTAAAGTCGGCCTTGCATCGTGGCCGTGAAAAACTAAAACAAAATAATATTGTCGATGATACAACCCGCCCAACAACATCAGCAGAAGATAAGGCACGCTTAAATACGTATAGCGCTTATTTTAACGAGCGTAATTTCGACCAACTGCGCAATCTGCTAACCGCAGAAGTGCGTTTGGACCTAATCGATAAAAATCGCAGACAAGGGCGGAAAAATGTTGGTGATTATTTTTCCAATTATAACGGTCTGCATGATTGGTACATGGCGCCCGGCACAATTGAAGGCAAGCCAGTGGTTTTGGCTTTTGATAGCCCTGACACCAAACAAGCACCCTTATATTTTATTTTGCTTAATTTCGAGGATAACGGTTTGTCCCTTATTAGAGACTTCCGCTATGCCCGTTATGTGATGGATGATGCTGAGTGGGCACTAATATAATTTATTTGTTAGTCATCGGTCTGTCACCATAAAAATGGTAAAACAATTATTTCCAAGAACGAGGGTCAAAGAGAAAGAATCTTAAGTTGAATAGTTGATTTTTCGAACTCATTAAATTCCATAATTTCCTACACTTAACGCTAATTATAAGCTAACGGACACTGACCCCAAATACCAAAGCGAAACACGTTAGCGGATGTTTGCAAACATCATGCTGAAAACATAGAGGTCTAAATGCTGCACTATATTAAGCCATGATTTGCATATAATGTACATCATGAAATTGGTCTTGAGTAAACAAAGCCATGGGCTCTGTACCATAAGTAATAAAACCATGTTTCTTATAAAAAGATATTGCCGGCGTATTACTCTCAGTGACTTGCAGCCAAAGTAAGTTTACTTCATGATTATCCGCTGCCCAGGCTTTTACAAAATCTATTAAAAGTGCTCCAACATTCGATTTTCGGTAACTCTTGTAAATATACATGCCCCAAATAAAAGCTCGATGTTTAAATTTTGGACTGAGCCTGCGGGAAATAGCTATTACACCGACTAACTCTTCATTGCTAAATGCGCCAAATATAATTGTTCCTTCTCCTAAGTATGCATCCAGAGTTGAAGCAATATTCTTTTTGCCTGCTAATAACTCGCGTTCAGCGCTAGGTCCAACATATTGTGGATATTCCATTTCTGATACTTTGCGCAACGCTAAATACTCCAAAGAGTTCGAAGATGTTAATTCAACCACTTTAATATCCATATCTATCCTTAAAGCTTAACGTTGTGGCTAATGGAGATTAAAATCCGATTGCCCAATCTAGAATCTTAACACGTTTTCTGTAACTGACAGAAATATTAGTCTGTCAAGAATTTTACTCGTTCAAAAGTCAAAACGAATTATTCAGGAATCTATTTAATTCATGATTCAACTTTAAGCGGATTATATAAAACTCATTCTAGCCTTAATAGTAAAAAGACCATAACTGTTAGCATTGTCTCTTTATATCTTCGCAGGGTTGTCCTATATTTTTTAATCTGGAAATAAAAGGTGCCCCATTGGAACTAGTTAAGTACGCTGCCTGTTATTGGTTTTCAATTATTGGTCCTATTTAAGTTCTTCAACGCTACTGCTATATCGCTACAAAGTTCTTCCGAATCTTCAAGCCCTATGTGGAATCTTACGAGCCGCCTTTCATTGGGCATTATCTTTTCGGCTCGAAGATGGTGAGGGATTGCTGGCATTACCAGACTTTCGAAACCTCCCCAGCTTGTGCCTAAACCAAATAAAGTCAAGCCATTGATGAAGTTCTCGAATTCCAGTTCCTCACATGAATGTAATTCGACTGTAAAAGGCCCAGCACATCCGGAGAACTGTTTTCTCCAGAGAGAATAGTTATTTCCAGTACTTAATGGTGGATAAAAAATATTTTTTATTTCTGGGCGTTCCGAAAGCCAAGTAGCTACAGCAAGTGTACTTTTTTGATGTTGTCTCATCCTTACGGCAAGTGTTCGAAGCCCTCTAAGTGCGAGCCAACAAGAGTCCGGAGCGACATGAGAACCATATCGATCACACCAGTTTCTCACAGGGTCAATCTTTTCATAGCTTCCAGTGATTAAACCCAGCATGGTATCAGAGTGACCATTAATATATTTTGTCGCAGCATGTATGGATATATCGATGCCTAATGAGTGCGGTTTAAAAAATATTGGAGTCCCCCAGGTCGAATCACAAGCAACAGGAATTTGACGCTTATTAGCTTCTCTACAAACCATTTCTATATCAAACATCTCCATGGTTATTGACGACGGTACTTCAATGTAAATTAGACTGGTTTCTGGTTTGATAAGATCTTTAACATTGTCGTTTGTTCCAAAGTAAGTAATATTAGTTCCTAGGCTAGTAAGTTCCTTCTCACAAAATGTTTTAGTCGGGCCATAGACACCTTCGCTTATCAAAAGATGTCTTCCTGGTCCTGCATGAGAACTAAGTACAGCAACAATTGCACTCAAACCACAGCCTGTTGCAATGCACGACTCCGTGTTTTCAATTGCAGCCATCGCCTTTTGTAATTCAAATGTTGTTGTCGTACCAGAACGCCCGTAACGCAACTCTTCAAATATAGGGTTGCTATAAGATTTCTTGAACGCGGATAAGTCACGAAAAATGACCGTTGATGTTCTGACTAATGGCGGATTTACACTGTCTGCGTGTTCGCCTGAAGGACGAGCTAAATGAGTCAATAGTGTTTCAATCTGCATGTTTTTTCTTCCCAATAGAAATGTTTGAGTTTTTACGGTTTAATCACTTTGGCAACTCGAAAGAAATGTTTGGCTTTAATAGCAAAACGATGGAAAGCCACTTTTTTAGCTAATTTTTCAAAGAGTTTTTTTAATTTTTATGACTATGTGATCTAGAAACTCATACAGCAAATGATTCATACTCTGCGTTTTAAATGACATTATTTCACTAGTCTCCTGAACCCATTGATTATCATTCACCAAAGTGTCGTCAAATGCTGAAGCTACTAAATCTTTCACACTATCCTGAGTAAACTCTAAGTGGCATTGAAAACCATAAACGATATCGGAATACTCTACAATTTGTCTCGGACAACCCTCGCTGTGTGCAAGTACTTTTGATGTAGGCAGTAAACCAGGCATGTCATTATGCCAGTGACCAACTACCTCAAGTGATTGGAAGTGGTTGAACATTTTATTTTCTTTGCCTTTAGCTGTTATTGTGATCGGAAAAAAACCGATTTCTTTATGCGGACTAGGTTCAAATTTTGCGCCTAAAGCTTCCCCAATCAATTGAGCTCCTAAACAAACACCTACAATCGCTTTACCCTCAGAAATACATTTACTAATAAATCTAACTTCTCGATGCACATTAAAATAGGCGCAGTCAAGTTCTGTAGTTAACGGAGACTGTGGCCCACCTAATACAACAAGTAAATCAAAATTCAATTGCTCTGGAAGCTGTTCCTCTTTATACAAACGCGTACTCGTTTGATAAAAACTCTTATCTTTGACCCACTGCCTAAATGCGCCCGGGCCCTCATATGACTCATGAATAATAAAATGAATATGCATATTTTTACCCTGCATTTATTTAATTGGGTACAATACTATCTGAATTTTAAATGACGTAACTCCTACAACAGGACATCATACATCGATAAATCGCCAAACATGTTAGCTAACGAACGAATACTAAGTGCTGAAGGAAGCCCATTTATTACAAAAATAATGGATATGCATTCTAGCTATACTGATGACTGGCATGCGCATCCTTGGCATCAAGTAGTATTTCCCCTGACAGGATTACTACAGACAAATATAGACACTAAGAGCTTTATTGTTCCCCATAACGGCCTGTTATATATCCCAGCAAACACGACTCACCGTTCTATTGCTGTAACAAATACACAATTTTTGGCTGTATATCTGAACCCCAATTGTTTCATTGATTATAGAGAGAAGCTAAAATCATGCTTGGTCACCCCGTTTTTGAAAGCATTGATCTTGCTACTATTTGATGAAAACGTAACTAAAAATACGCAAAAAATACTCACCAATCTGCTGACAGTATTACGAGATCAAATAGAGCTAGCTAAGAATTTCGATATCCCAATATTGATACCACGTGATAAAAGGCTGTTGACTATTTTTACACAATTACAAATCCAGCCAGATTTAGCATTAACACTTGCACAATGGGCAACAAAAGTAGGTGCGTCTGAAAGAACGTTGTCTCGGATTTGTGCAAAAGAATTTAATCAATCGTTTTCATTATGGCGACAAAACGTCAGGTTGGTTTTATCTCTTCAGCTGTTAAGTAAAAACATGCCTATACTAGAAATTGCGATGGACTTAGGTTATAAATCTGATTCATCGTATATATACGCATTTAAGCGCTTGTTTCTTCAAACGCCCAATAAATATCGCAAAGATTATCTTCCTTAGCAAGCGATAGCGTGAGCTATTCGTGGTAGTTCGCCCCCTTACACAGGCGACCACACACGGGTCTCTACGCGTGGAATTGCCGAATTCGCCTCTTGGATTATATTATTCACCTGCGCAAGCAATTCTTTAAAAGGGCTATTCTGAAGAACGTTAGTCAGTTAATGAATGTCTGTCTCGGCTAAAATATCCAGTGGAAGACTATTTCTTAACTTATAGAAATGGGACGTTTCGAAGCACATATTAAGTACCATGCACTGACGTTTTAAGATAAATTCAAAAAGGAGTAATTCTATAAAAATGCCGATTTTAAAACACCAAACCTTCAAGAATACTGAACCTCTAAAATACTAGACTTTTAAAACATCGTATTATCGTTCAGCGATTTTTCAGGTACGCTCGTCCCTACTCCCCAATGCTCAACAATTTTACCGTCTTTCATTTTAAATATCTGGATGGCGGCTCGACCACGGGCTTCAGGTGTATGTTTGACATGCAGATGGAGCCAAACGAGATCACTGTCAGAAGCGCTACGTTTAATAGACATTGAAAGTTCTGGATACTTCTTATAGAGGCCGGTAAAAAAACTAAATAACGCTTCTCGCCCATCCTTTATATGCGGTGCATGTTCAGTAAAATTCTCGCTATAGCATTCATTTCGTAATATTTCTATCCTTGTTGATGGCGCGAGATCATTTCGGCTTTCAAGAATTTCCATACAATAGACCGCCTTCTTCAAGTTCGATTGCTCCACAGTACTGGAAGGACTTTCGCTCGCTTGGCACACCGTAGCGGCGATTGTCGCTAAGATTCCAGATAAACAGTATTTGAAATTGAATCGCGAACTCATGTTTTTTCTCTCCTTGTCAATTGTCTTATTTCAGGTAAATAGCTTAACATGAAATAGAATCGATATCGTTTTTAAGAAAAGTCTTTTCTACGATAACTTTAACAATCGATTATCCAATTAATCACTCCTACTCTATTAGAAATAATATTACCTCAGCCCTTAATGCACTTTCACTCCATGTTGTTCGCTTTATTTTCGCAGGTTGGGCAAACTATCTCTACGGTATTTGGCCATCAAAATCAGTCATATATCGTCGTCATAAAATTTGTGTGCTACGCTTAACAAGTAAGGTATGCTTATAATCTAGAACTAAGGTTCCACCTTCGTTTGATAATTTTATATGAAATTTAATTATACCGCGATCAGGCTTCGACTTGGACGGTGTCTTTTCGAGTACTTTGTACGTGTAAAACAACTTATCACCTGGACGAGCGGGATTAGGGAACTGTAACTCTCCAATTTCAAGAGGAGCCAGAATTAAAGGTCTGTTTTTACTTAAATGGCTAAGAGAATATGCAATTGGCAGCATATGAGAGCTTGAGGCAACTAACCCACCATAAATTGATGCTCTTGCAGCAGCATCACTAGTATGAAATTGTTCGGGGTCATACTTCTTTGCAAAATCTATAATTTCTTCTTTGCTCAATTCATAAGGACCTGTTTTTTCAGTCGTCCCAATTTCAATATCATCAAAATATAAGTTCATCCGCCGAATCTCCTGTTCTAAAGATGCCTAAAATAGTGTTTGACGGATATTAATATCCGACCCTGTAATTAGTTCGTATGGTGTGTACTGCTGAATTTACTTTTTATTTCACTGAAAAATCTATAATATTAATTTTTTATAGATAGTTGTATTGTATAACTAGAGTAAGAGTGATTCATATTAAGAACTTTTAAAATCACCTTCAGTCATAAGCGGACCTTAAGTTTTATCGTTTCTGTTCTCTTAACTATCAAATCGATAATTCAAGTTGCACTCGTTATATCGGAACGTTTTATTGCATTATGTTCAACATTATTCTCCACACCACTCCCACTGCTCACCATATAGCATAGCTTTCATTGATCCAGCTGCATCCTTCGTGGAAATAACTTGTGAGAAATATTTTTGTTCAGAAGCTAGCGCACTCTTAATATTTAGACCCAACCCTGAATGTAATGAATGTTTTGCTGCGGTCACAGCTAAGGGAGCCCGATTCGCAATATCGTGAGAAAACTCTAATACTGAACTCATAAATAGATCCTTTTCAAATACACGATGTACCATACCAATATCCATTGCTTCTTCGGTCGTTATCAGCTTCGCATGGAGTATCATGTCCATCGCTGTGGGAAGTCCTACAATCTTTGGCAAGCGAATAGTTCCACCAGCACCAGGGATAATGCCAATAGTTGTTTCGGGTAGCCCGTAATTAGAAACGGAATTAGAAATAAGACGGAAATCACAAGCTAAAGTCAATTCACAACCACCACCGGCTGCATTTCCATTAATAGCAGCAATAGTTATTGCGTTTAATGATTCAAGTTGCAAACATAGCAAGTGTAAGTTATTAAGTCTTTTTGTTTTTTCTGTGTCATTTTTATTCGAATTTGAGGATATGTCTTTTTTCTTACGGTTTGCTCTCTTAGAAAGTTCACCAACTTCATAGTGCCTAATAAATATCTCCGGGTCGGCGCCGATGAGCACCAATACTCTGACATATTTTTCCTCCTGCAAGTTTGAGCATAAGTCGAGAAGTTCTAGTACGCCTTCAGAGTTTAGTGTGTTTGTCGGCGGATTAGCGATAGAACAAATCAGCACCCTTTCATCCTGCGTTAATGTTAAGTATTTATATTGTTTATTCATAGTTCCATCCACTGACATTTAATTTAAAAAAATTGAGACTATATTCTACAATCATCAAGCAAATTCAAAGCTTGCAAGCCAGCACCTCAATTGGTTCTATCGTTGGAGGTTCTCGCAATAGCTCTTTAGCAGCCCCCCGCAGACTCAACGATATTTTCCCCTTGGCATGTGCTGACCGCCCCTCAGCATTTTCGAACGTATCGAAAATCCCAAAAACATCAGAAGAGAATTTAATTGCAAACCAAGAAGTAGTTCCATCTTCGTCTTTTGCTAAACTTACTGCTTGACGAAGAAACTCTTCGACTGCGACTTCTTTACCGGGTTTCGCCTTAATTCGTACAAGTAAACCTAGATTTGCTTGTGTCATTTTGTCATCCTCTATATTAATTTGCTGTCTAATTGTGGTCTATAGCACTTTTTAAATATGCTCTTGCATCACCATCGGTTATTAGGTGAAGGCAAATACTAACGAGACTAGTTCAACTCTGAAATGGTCATATCGGTCAATATCTTGACCAAAATGACCATTCCTAGACGGTTTTATTGAGTTAAAATGACTTTTGGGCGACGACTAATTAATTTGTTCAGAGAAAATCAATTCACATCAATATGCGATAAGATGGAGGAGGGACACTTTGGGATTACCGTTAACTAGGATGAAAAAATGAAAACAGTAGCGATTATTGCAGTTGATAACTGTTTATCTTCTGTGGTCTACGGAGTGAAAGATATTTTTGGAATCGCTAATAGATTTATTGGAGTATCGAAAACTTATACTCCTAAAGAACTGTTCAACCCAATTATAGTTGGCACTAACCAAACGGTTTCTTCTTTTTCTGACATCACTATTAACATTGACCAGAAAATCCATGAAATCGATGATGTGGATTACATTATCATTGCTCCAATCAGTTCTAAATTAAGAGAAACAGTTCAACAATCGACCATGTTAATAACTTGGATGAAAAAGATGGCTGATCGTGGTGCCGTCTTATGTAGTGTTTGCACAGGATCATTTTTACTTGCACAAACAGGATTGCTAAATAACAAAAACGCGACGACAAATCCAAATCTAGCAATGCAATTTCGTAAGGATTACCCAAAAGTTAATCTCGATATCGACAAACTGATAACTGATAACGGAAACATTATTTGCTGTGGAGCAACTTATGCTTTTGTGGATTTGGTAATCTATTTATTAGAAAAGAACTGCGGGTTTGATATCGCTATTGAGTGCGCGAGAAACTTAGTAACTGACAAAAATAGAGTCGACCAAAGACCTTACATATCGTTTCAGCCTAGACAATTTCACCATGATAAAATAGTGCATTCCGTTCAACAAAGAGTTCACGAAAACTACCAGTCACCTTTGACCTTAGAAGATCTAGCAAGTGACGCTGCTGTTAGTGTTCGAAATCTAACTCGACGATTTAAGGCCGCTACCGACCAAACACCAAAGAGCTATTTACAATCAATAAGGATAAACAAGTCGAAAGAAATGTTAGAAACAACTGACCTATCTTTCGAAAAAATAACTCTTTTAGTTGGATATGAAGATGTTCGCTCCTTCAGCCGTCTATTTGCGAAGAAAATTGGAGTGTCTCCTAAAGTTTATCGAGAACGATTTCAGATTCGTAGATAGATAGGAGTCGACTCTACTGACGGAATATTTGTATTTTCAAGAGAGTTAGTACGTATCCAGCACCGAAACTGTCATAAAAACGCCTACATATCCGTGAGAATATAGATTGCCTTGTTGACGAAGAACAATCATAAGTTCTATTGCAATGTAAGCATGATAATCTAGCTTGCTAATCATACTAGCTACCGAAGTAGTTAGCGGCCGCCGTCCTTGTATATTTTGATCTCAAGTTGCATACCTACACAAGCACACTCTGCAACTTTAAGGTATTCGTATCCCAATAACTGGAGGTCTGTTCCATTCTTGAGAGCGTAGACTATCATTCCGGAGCTACTTGTTTCTGAGTAGTTACCCCTCTTATCGCATACATCCAGCGCTTGATACCACAAACTATTGGCTGGATTTTGAGCGCCCTCAAACCTAGAGAAATTCGCTAATTTATTGACTGACTAGTCAAATCAATAGAGCAAGTTTATCATCTGCTGCAGTAAAAAAGCCGTATCCTACAACGCCAACAATCGTTTTTATATTAGCGAGTGTATCCGTAAGCGTCAAAATCACATTACATTTTTTTAAATTTTAGCACCGCAGCTAACTAATATATCCAAGTGACTCAATACAGGTCAAAATTATAGTTAAATATATTTGCTTGAGTATACGTTTTAGACAAGTTTTATCCTGTCCAAAAAAACGGTCAAATTGGTCGTAGATTGTGTTGATTTTAAATAGCCAAGTTAAACCGTCCACATCGTCAGTATCAGTTGAATATAACGAAATATCAAATGACTAACAGCCAACCCGACCAGCACAATCGGTATTTTTAACAATGTTAACAGCCATGAGTTCTCATACATTCTACCAATAGAGATGAACAAATAGATCACAACACCTAGGGGCATTATGGGGCCAAAAATCATGCCAGGGTTTAGATCGAACTCGAAAATATTAAGGACCAGAAAAGCGATTGCATCGGAAAACCACCAACTGATTAACATCCATAGCATCCACCAGCCATAAAGATTGAGTGCAAAGACAAAGTGATCACTTAAGAAGTATCGTTGATGATTAAATAACAACACGATGAATGGCAGTAAGAAAGGGACCCCTATTATAATGATAGATCGAGCAAGTAATTTTACGGATTGGTTATACTGGCTTTCGAAGACTTGTTCACTTAAACCACTGGCTGCAACCGTACTTTGAATCCATTCTAAGAGGTGTGGGCTATAGATTTGGTTCTTTTGATCGACAAAACTGACATAGAAATCACTCAGTGGCATCAATGCAACAAAAACGATATTAATCAATAAGAATAAAGTAATCGGTTTTAAATATTGAACACGAGCGCCGCGATGAAAATTTAATTCATTCCTTCCAGGAATAAAGATAAGATTGACGAAGCTCTTTATAAACTTTCCATCCAAAGATGTTAACTCTTCGATGAAGTCACCCAGCAAATATCGGATTTTCCTTAGTTCAGGGTCCAATTGTCGTTCACCACATTGGGAACAAAAAGCCCCTTGCAAATCCGTGGCGCAACTGGCGCATTGTAAGATTTTTTCCATTTATTGCTCTCGAATAAACTCGTCGAACGCAGGATGATACAACGATGCACTGCTATATATGGTTGTTAGTCGTATCTCAGTTTACCAAAATACAAAATTATAAGTCACTCAAACTATAAAAATACGCTTAGACAAACTTCAACAGGCTAAAATGCACAGCCTAACTCAGCCTGCTGTAGTGTTTCTATTTTTGTTTACTTATTAGGTGGCATTTTCTTTGGAACATTCTTGTCTAAACAATCGAAACCAAACTCGTCATTAGTAGATTTCACATATTGTCCACCTTTAGCATGACATTCTTTAAGCATTGCTTTGTGGTCGCCTTCCTCTTCTGTACTACTCAAAGGGATTACCTCAAAAACACATTCATAGTCGAAAATACCGCTACCTGATTTTATATAATCACCGCCGTTAGCCAGACATTCTTTATTTTCTGCTTCATAGGTCTCTTCTTTTGATACCAGCAAATTGCTGCAACCCTGAAAAAGAAATGTACTGATTAAAACAAATATTATTAATTTCACTTTGTCACCTATCGAGGCCGTAAAATAACCTTCGCCTCTTTCTTCTAATTAAAAACGCACCAAAACTGCGTTTGTATATGAATATTATCTCGGTTTATTTCGCATGTTTTTATTTGAGGTGTACCCGCCGCGTTAAATACTTCCTAATAAAAATAAATAAAAGACTTTTCTTCAGGTTCAACGCCTGCGTAATAAACGCGAATTAGTAAGTGTCCTAATTGACGCACTTGTTGTGCAATGACTAACAAACAAGAGCAACCTCACTAATAGTATTTGATAATGGCTGGTTTAATTGGCCACAGAATTCAATGATTGCTTGTGTCTCTGGCTGAAGCTCTAGTGCGACACTTGAGATTTCTTCAGGGCGACAATCAGTGTATGGATAGTCAGCCAATTCTACTCGTAAACCTGCACGGTATTTTGACAGTTTGTAGAAACGTAGCCCTAACAGTTTATGGCTTAAGTGGCCATTACCATTCCAGTTGCCTCCAGCTAATTCTGGCGTCTTTTCAGTTGTCTTTGCAAAGTGCTCAAGCTCAGAAATAAACTGCTTAACTTCTGAAATATTAAACCAGGCCTCACCTTTACCCGAAAAGCCTTTAAAAGAAACTGAACCAGTTAAACCAACGGTTTCATCATCTTCAATCTCTGCTGTAATCTTAAGATAGTTGTTCATTATTAAATTGAATAAC